>NZ_JBFUKK010000008.1:0-173182 GCF_056400885.1 Arthrobacter sp. P4_H3 | reverse complement strand
GAAGTGGACCGGCAAGATGCTCAACGAGCGCCTCGGTAAGATCCACTTCTGGATGCTGTTCCTCGGCTTCCACGGAACCTTCCTCATCCAGCACTGGCTCGGTGTCGAGGGCATGCCCCGCCGGTACGCCGACTACATGCCGCAGGACAACTTCGCCTGGATGAACCAGTTCTCCACCATCAGTTCTTACCTGCTCGGCGCCTCGCTGATCCCGTTCTTCTGGAACGTCTACATCACCTGGCGCAGCCGCGAAAAGGTCGAGGTGGACGATCCCTGGGGCTTTGGTGCTTCGCTGGAGTGGGCCACGTCCTGCCCGCCGCCGCGCCACAACTTCACGTCGCTGCCGCGCATCCGCTCGGAGCGCCCGGCCCTGGACCTCCACCACCCGGAGCTTCGGGTGCGTGAACACGAGACCACCCATTCGCCGGCCGCAGACGTCCTCGGGGCGGCCGATATCGGCGAGAAGGACGTGCGGAATCGGAATCCGGACGAGTAAGCGCAAGACCGGGCGCTTTCATCCCTAGCGCTGCCCTTCAGTGCTGCTCTGCGGCTGCGCCTCCCTGTGCCTTCCTTTGCTTTTCGTTGCCGTTCTCTCATGATCGTTCTGCTTGGCATCGTGACCCTCCAGGTGACGATGGTCTGCGTCTGGCGCCTGCTGACGATGGTGCGGCGCGGCACCGTGTTCTCCCACGCAGCGTTCCGCTACGTGGACGTGGTGACCGGCGCCGTCGCGGCGGCTTCCCTGCTCACTTTCGGGCTCGGCGTCGTCCTCGCTCCGGGCGAAAGCGTGGCCCCCGGCGTTGTCCTCCTGATCGGCGGGGCAGGCGTGCTGGTCGGCGGCATGGCCCTCGTCGTCGTCGTCGTTCTGCGCATGCTCCTGGCGCAGGCGGTGGCCCGCGACGCCGAAGCCAAACACCTGCAGGACGAACTGGACGAGGTGATCTGATGCCGATCATCGCGCTCGAGGCTCTGTGCGAGGTTCTCGGATGCCAGCCTGGGGACCTGCTGCGGTGGGAACCCGGAGATGCGGACGACCTGACACCGACGGCCGTGGACGGCGAACAGAAGCCTGTTTCGCGGGATAATTGAGTTATGGCCAACCAGGATCAGGACAGGGACCTCTGGGACGAGTTCGACAGTCTCAAGCCCGGAGCCCCGGACCGCATCGGGGGCTACCCCGGAGGTGAACCTTTGGGCTTTGGCTTCCGAACGGGAGTCCGCAGCGCAAGGGTGGCCCTCGGCTTCGCCGTGTACACCCTGGTTCTCGGAACCGTGCTGGTCGTCGTGGGCGCTGTCTTTTTCGTCAGCCAGGGCGAATGGCCGATGCTCGCGGTGATGGTCCTGATCGAGGCAGTTTTCCTCTATGCCTTCAGCCGGCTGGTGAAGCTGGCCCGCAACCGGCGCTCCGCCCGCTAGTTCATCTGCTTCGCCCACCCCACCTTCCGGAGCCAGCCGGCCAGGATGGGCAGCGCCACTGAACTGTTCATCGCCCCCAGGTGGTCCAGGCCCGGAAGTACCTCGACGTCCCATCCGGCCTTGATGAGTGCTTCCCGGTGCGCCGCGAGGGGGTCGCCGATCCGCACCTGCACGCCGCCCCACTTGGGTCCGTAGTCGATCCGGTCCTCGGCACCGGCGAAGGCGAGCCGCGCCAGGCCAGGCGGCAGCACGGCGGCAAAATCATCGAAGTCCTGGAGGGCCTCGTAGAGGGTCATGAATTGCCGGGTTTGCGCCTCACTGGTCTGGATGGCCGCCGAATCCCAGTCGCCCGGATCCGCTATAGGCACCGGCGTGTCAGGATCTGCAGGCCGGGCTGATGCGGCATGCGCCGCCCGGGTCACCGCCAGCATGCTCTGGTACGGCCCGTCCAGGGGCGGGAATCCGCCCATGGCGAGCGCCCGGAGACGGTTGGTGCGGATCGCGAGCTGCAGGCCACTCAATGCCAGCCAGGAATAGCCGTAGTACGCGAAGCCGTCGGCACCAGCCGCGTCAGCAATGGCCAGGAAGTCGGCCGCGACGTTCTCCGGGGTGAGAGTATCCGGTGCAGGGTGGGCCATCCGGTGGCCTTCGTAGTCTGCCACGATCACCCGGTTCGAGCCTTCCAGCCCCTCCACCAAGTTGGGACCGAGGTCCGGGTCGCCGCCCCACTGCCGGAGCGTCTCGGCTTCCGCCGGCGTGTGCGTTGCGAGGCTAACCGGCAATAGGAGTGGCGGGCCGTCTCCGTGGATGGAGACGGCGATGGTCGATCCATCGTGCAGAACGGCGTCAGCACTTTCAGCCATGGCTTCATCCCTCGGTGTGAGGTGAACGTGGACGCCTTAAGCATGCCACCGAGCTGGCCCGGACTGGCGGCAGGCGTAATGGCGGCTTTTTCGGTGCACAGGGCGGAACAAGCTTTGGAATACCAAGCACCGGAAGGGTGTGCCACTTCAGCCGAGGGTCGATTGAGCCGAAACCGTTGATATTGAACGGTATTTCAGACAGATCCGGCGTCAGCGCCGGAATCCCTGCCGCCCCTCTGGCCGGATTTTGGAATACCAAGTAACGTTTAGGTATCCGCCTTCGCCCCAAGGGCGGCCTTCCCCAAGGAGACAATGATGTGCCTTCACGACCACGCTTCCGCCCCACAGTTGCCAGCCGACGTCCCGCGCCGCGGCATCCTGGCCGGTGCCGCCGCCCTCGCCGGGATCTCCGTCGCGAGCATCGCCGCCCAGCTCGGCGGGGCCAGGGCCGCACACGCCGCGGAGCGCCCGTCCGGGCCCAACTACCCGGGCAGCCCCATCGCGCACCCGCCCCTGATCATCGAGGGCGGCACCATCGTGGATCCCAAGACCGGTGACGCCGTCGAAGACGGCGTGCTGGTGCTCGACGGCGGCAAGGTCGCCGCCGTCGGAAGCCGGGACGCCACACGGAAGGCAGTCGCCGCCGTCGCCGGCCGTGCCCAAGTCCTCAACGCTTCGGGCCGCTGGGTGCTCCCCGGGCTCATCGACGTGCATGTCCACGCCAACGCGTTCGCCGATGCCCGCGCCATCCTGCAGGGCGGCGCGACCAGCGTCAGGAGCGGTTCGAGCAGCTACTACCAGGACGTGGCGCTGGCGGCACTCCCCGACTGGGCGCCGGGCGTCTCGCCGCGCATGCTGCCCGCAGGATTGTTTATCTCCCCGGAGCTGGGCGACTCCCTCCTCGCGGACCCCGACCTCGCGCCGCTGGCCACCCTCTCCGGGGGCGTCAAGGAGGCAGCCGACCTCGCCTACCTGACCCGGGTCAACCTCAAACGCGGCGCCGAAGTCATCAAAACCCGCGCCAATCCCCGCGCCGGGCTTCCTGAGCAGGATCCCCGCGAGCTGGTCTACAACTACGAGCAGCTTTCCGCTGTGGTCAAGGCCGCCAAGGGCGCCGGAGTGCTGTGCCACGCCTACAGCGCAGAGGGGATCGACGGCGCTGTCCGGGCCGGGGTGCGCAGCATCGAACACGGCGTCTTCGTCACCGAGCAGACCATCGCCGAGATGGCCCGCCGCGGAACCTACTTCACGCCCACCATGGATGCCATCACCAGCATGGCGGCTTCCACCAACCCGATCCTCGCCGCCCGCGGCAAGGAGTACACGCCGATTCTCCAGGCTGCCGTGCGTGCCGCACAGGACGCCGGCGTGACGATTGTGGCGGGCACCGATTCCTTCGGAACCGACGTAACGCCGATCGGCACGGAAGCGCGCCTCCTCGCCGAAGCCGGGCTCTCCCCGCTGGAGGCATTGCGGTCTGCGACGGTCCACGCCGCCCGGCTGCTGGGCTGGAGCGAAACTGCCGGCCGGCTGGTGCGTGGTTCCTTCGCCGACGCCATCGTGGTGGACGCAGATCCCCTGGCGGACTCCTCCGCCCTGGAGAGAGTCAGCGTCGTCGTCGCCCAGGGAGCCATAGTCCGCAACGGACTCTAAGCGGACGCGTTGTCCCGACGTCGGCATCCCGCTGGTGCCGGTGCTCGTGCTGGCCCTCATCTGGCCGCTCCCCCGGACTGTGCCGCTGGCCAAGGTGTTTACCTCTCGTCCAGCTCCCGGCAGGCGGCAGTCCACGTCGCGTGCCTAGGGTGGACGGGTCGCCGGCGCCCGGCCGGGGACCTGTCATCCCGGAGGAACCATATGCGCACAGTCCTGACCGCCGCGGCCGCCGCCGTCCTCATCGCCTCGCTGGCGAGTCCCGCCGTCGCCGCACCCGTTACGGAAGCCGCCGTGCCGCCGTCGGACTCGGTGCGGTCAGCGGACGCCGCCCTCAAGACCGACGAACGCAACGGCTCCTTCGACCTGCAGTCCCACCGCGGCGGCCGCGGTGAGTGGACCGAGGAATCCCTGGCGGCATTCGGCAACTCGCTCAGGCTGGGCGTGACCACGCTGGAGTTGGATACGCATCTGACCGAGGACGGCAAGGTGATCGTCTGGCATGACGACACCATCCAGGCCGGCAAGTGCCTGGACACAGCACCGTCCACCCCGGGCGACGCCGAATACCCCTACGTGGGCCGCCGCGTGTCCGAACTGACCCTGGCACAGCTCAAGACCCTCAACTGCGGTTACGCGCAGTTGCCCGGCTACCCGGAACAGGACGTGATCGACGGCAACCGGATTGCCGAGCTCAAGGACGTCTTCCAGCTGGCCAAGGATTATGGCGCCGGGAAAGTCCGCTTCAATGTGGAGACCAAGGTGGAATCGAGCATGGTTGGCGGCGCCGGGATGGAAGCGCTCACCAAAGCCGCGGTCATCGAGATCTACAAGGCGGGCATGTCGGAGCGCACCAGCGTGCAGTCGTTCGACTGGTCCTCGCTGAACCTGACCAGGAAGATCGCCCCGCAGCTCCCCCTGGTGGCGCTGTCCAGCGGCGACGCCTGGCTCCAGGTGGGCCAGCCGGGCGCCAGCCCCAACCTTGGCGGCATCGATATTGACGATTTCGGCGGTTCCCTCGCCAAGGCGGCGGCAGCCCAGGGGTACGACGTCGTGTCCCCCACGTTCCGCTCCGTCACCCCCGCGATGATCGCCGAAGCCCACCAGCTGGGCCTGCCGGTCATCCCGTGGACCGTGAACACCCCTGCGGACATGGCGCAGCTCATGGACCTCGGCGTGGACGGCATCATCACCGACTACCCCACCCGCCTGCGCACGCTTATGGAACAGCGGGGACTGAAGCTGCCCAAGGCATACGCGCCCGCGGTCTAGCAAGAAGGCACGGGCAGCAGGAAAGCACGACGGCGGCCGGCCCGGTAAGGGCGGTCGCCGTCGGGTAACGCGTCGGCCGGCCGGGGCACCGCCTGCACGGTTTAAATGTCAGACCCTCGAGTCAAGCTGTATGCATGGAAAGTGCAGCAGTAACTGACGCCTTGGACGCCGTCGCGGCGTCCGTTGCTGCTCTGTATCGCGTTGTCGACAGCGAAGGCCTCAGCGAAGGGTCCTGCGCGGATCCTTTGCGGCAGCTGGCCGACCACTGCTTGGATGGGCTCACCGAGCTGGCCCGTCTGGACGCCCGGAGCGCAGCCCTCAAGGTTCAGCTGGCTGACACGTATGTCCAGGCGACCAGGGCCATGGCGTCCCCGGCGCTGTCGCCCCAGGAGCGGTCCGCGGCTGAGATGGCCCTGGTCGCCGAAGTGGCCTGCGTCCTGACCGTCAGCGAAAGAGCCGCGGGAGCATTCCTGCAGGAAACCCGGCAGCTCACCACAGCCCTGCCACTGACCCTCGCAGCCCTGCAGATCGGGACCATTTCATGGCAGCACGCCCGGATCATGGTCGACGAAACCACTGATGTACCCCAGGCCGCGGCCGCTGCACTGGAAGCTCATTTCCTGGACCCTGACGCCGTGAACGCTGCGCGAGGCTGTCCGGCCGGCGACCTGGTACCTTCCCGGTTCCGGGCAAAAGCACGCAGTTGGCGGGAACGGCACCACCCTGTCAGCATCGAACAGCGCCACGAGATCAGCGTCCAGGACCGCCGGCTGGAATACACCCCGGACCGCGACGGCATGGCCTGGCTCTCCGCTTACCTGCCCGCCGACAGCGCGGCCTCCATCTGGCAGCGCGCCACTGCGGCGGCCCGGGAACTCCAAGGCCCCTCCGAACAACGGAACCTCTCCCAGCTCCGGGCCGACACCGCCGCCACTTGGCTGCTCGCCGGTGTCGCTGAAGGTGTTCCGTCGCCGAAGGCGCAGGTCCTGGTCACCGTACCCGTGCTTTCGCTCCTGGGCGCCACCAAAGAACCCGCCGTCCTGGATGGTTACGGACCGATTCCGCCAAGTATGGCCCGCCGGCTGGTCGCAGACGGCGCCACCTCGTTCCACCGTGTCCTGAACGACCCTTGCACCGGCGCACCGCTGGAAATAGGACGCGCCAGCTACCGGATTCCGGCGGCCATGCGCCAATGGCTACGCCTCAGGGACGGAAAATGCCCCTTCCCCGGGTGCAATAGCCAATCCCTCGACACTGAGGCGGATCACGTCCTGGCCTGGCACGACGGTGGCGCTACGGGGATCTCCAACCTCGGCCAGCCCTGCCGGAAGCATCACCGGCTCAAGCACACCACCGGGTGGACACCCATTGGCGCCAGCCGTGACGCACCGCCCGGCTGGGTGGCACCGTCAGGGCGCCGCTACGCCAGCGAAGGCTACGACTGGGAACCACCCTGGATGCCCTACCCCATAACAGGGCCACCAGGCATGCCCCACCCTGCCGAAAGTCCGGACCGGGTCATGGATGCAGATGTCGGCCAATGGATGCAACACGTGCAGGGGACAGCCCTGCCAGTTGACCCGTTGCCGGAATGGGAGGCGTGGATCGCAGCCTAGTGGCATCGCAGCCAGGCTGCGCCGGATGCGGTTGCACGGAACCTAGGCGTGGCCGATGCGCTTCCGTCGGTCGCGCCACGCTCGGCGGTGGGAGCCAATGGTCACGAAAACCGCGATCCCGCCGAAAATCAAAGTCAGGATCGTGCCGACTCCCCTAAGAAACATGCCGTCGCTTTCAAAGCCCACCACCCTTGCCTCGCCAGGGTCGGGCGCCCGGTACACCACCGTGACTTCCTCGCCGACAACAGGGTGCTGGTCATGGTCAACGGCGGCTCTGGTGACATGGACCAATCCATCGGGCGACTGGAACTCCACCGTGATCTTGCGATTGGACGCTTTCGTCACGTCATTAAAGTCAACTATCGTTCCAGCGGCACGTTCTCCGGTCCGCACAAGCTCTTCGTCGGCGTTGATCAGGTGGGTGCCGACGCCGATAAGCACCGGTCCGAGACACAGCACCAGCACCGTCACAACCAGATTCACCAGCCGCGAGAGCACCGGCTTCGATTTGCGGTTCAGAGGCGCGTTTGGCAAAGTCACGCCTCCATTCTGCCGTAGCCCCGGTCAGCCCTCAGCAGGCCTGCAACGCAACTTACGCCCGGGCGTGCGGGGCCAGGGCCTCGCTGAGGAACTCGAGGTGCGCCGGCTTTGGGGCGGTGGTGCTGGCGGCGTACTCCAGGTGCTTGGTGAGGAACTTCTTGATGTACGGGCACACCGGCACGATGCTGATCCCGGCTGCCACCGTCTCATCCAGGGCCACTGTCGCCAGCTGGCCGGCCAGCCCCTGGCCGCCGTATTCCTCATTAATCACGGTGTGGTAGAAAATCCGCTGCGGTGCGTCACCGGCGTCGTACGTTTTGTAGACGGCCTTGCCGATCACGTTGCCGGCAACAAGCACTTCAAAGCGCTCGCGGTCCGGATTGTGGCGGATGGTGGCTTCAGTCATCGGGATCTCCTTGATCGGGGCTTCTGCTACAGCCTAACCTCGGGGGAACCGCTGTTATTTCTGACAGCTGCTATTTCTGACTGAGGAGCAACGATGGCCGTCAACGACAACGAAGCCCAGATCCTGGACCAATGGAGCCACCGGCTGGCCCAGGCGCTTCAGCTCCTGGACCTCGACTTTGACCGGGAACTTATCCTGGACCTCGCCGGGGAATCCGCGCGCGCGGTGACCCACGCAGCCGCGCCGATCACCGCGCTGATGGTGGGCTACGCGGCCGGACTCGCCGCCGGCACCGGAAGTGCCGGCTCCAAGGAATCGTCAGCGGCGGCGGTCGCGCAGGCAGCCGGGGTGGCCCTGCAGCTGTGCGAGCACGGAGCCGACGGCGGCCCGGCGGGCAGCGGCTGGGCCGACACCGCCCAGTAACACCCGGCCGGTATGGTGATATCACCGCACCGACAGGAAGGCACCCAGTATGCAGGTCCCCCTTTACGTATGGATTCTGACCATTGTCGGCATTTTGGGCCTGCTGGTCTTCGACTTTTTCTTCCACGTCCGCAAGGCGCACTCCCCCAAGCTCAAGGAGTCGGCCACGTGGTCCGCCCTTTACGTGGGCCTTGCCCTCCTCTTCGGCCTTGGCGTCCTGATCTTCGGCGGCACCACCATGGGCACCGAATACTTCGCCGGCTATGTCACCGAAAAGGCCCTGTCCGTGGACAACCTTTTCGTGTTCCTGATCATCATGTCCAGCTTCAGGGTCCCTCGGGCGGACCAACAAAAGGTGCTCCTGTTCGGCATCGTGTTCTCGCTGATCGCCCGCACCGGCTTCATCTTCCTCGGCGCGGCCCTCATCAACAGCTTCGCCTGGGTGTTCTATATCTTCGGCCTCATCCTGCTGATCACCGCCGGCAACCTGCTCAAACCCGATTCGCACGAGGGGGAAAGTGAGGGCTTCGTGGTCAGGCTCGCCCGGAAGCTCCTCCCGGCCTCGGAGCATTACGACGGCGACAAGCTCTTCACCATGGAGAACGGCAAGCGCGTCCTCACCCCCATGCTCCTGGTCATGGTGGCCATCGGCGGAACGGACATCCTGTTCGCCCTGGACTCCATCCCCGCCATCTTCGGCCTCACGCAGAACGTCTTCGTGGTGTTCACCGCCACGGCCTTCTCCCTCATGGGCCTGCGGCAGCTGTTCTTCCTCATCGATGAACTGCTGGACCGCCTCATCTACCTGTCCTACGGCCTCGCCGCGATCCTCGGCTTCATCGGCGTAAAGCTCATCCTGCACGCGCTCCACGAAAACAACCTGCAGTTCATCAACGGCGGCGAACACGTAACCGTTATCGAAATCAGCACCGGTCTCTCGCTGTCCGTGATTATCGGCGTCCTGGTGATCACGGTCCTCGCCTCGATCTACAGCCCCAAGGGCAAGGCGAAGAACATGGTCTCCGGCGCCAAACGGCACGCCACCGAATACGTGGACCTCAATTACGAGACGGGCATCGCCGAGCGCGAGGAAATCTTCAACAAGATGGTGCGCGAGGAGGCCGAGCTCAGGAAACTCCCCGAGAAGTACAAGCGGCTCATCCGCGACGAGACCGAGTTCATGGACCTGCTCAAGCAGGCCCACGCCGAGCACGACGAAGCCCTGCACCGGGAAGGCCGCGCGTAGCACCGGGTCAGCCAGCCCGACGCAACCCACCGGATCTCATACACGGGACACCCAGCTCCGCTCTCCTGCGGGAAGAGGCCGCCGTGGAACTGGGCAGGATCGGCCGGTGCATCATCTACGACCGCGGGGGGGCCGTACTTGAGTTCGTCCGTCGCTTCGCGGCGGCGCGCGACTAACGGCGTGCGCTCAGTACGGGCTCAGTACACGACGTCGAAGCTGCTGAACTCCCCCGTTGCCGCCGATACCGACTCGGCCACGTGGTCCACGCGCCCCGGTGCATCATCGGACCTCAGCCAGCGGCGGAACTCCAGAACCACCGCCTGGGGACCTTCGACGACGACGGCGACCGTACCGTCGTCTTCGTTCCTCACCGTTCCGGTCAGCGAGAGTTCCTCCGCCTTCCGCACGGTCCAGTAACGGAATCCGACCGCTTGGACGATGCCCTCCACACGGGCCTGCAAGCGGACGTCCGTGCCAGAGTCCTGATCTGCAGCATGAGCCATGGTTCCAATGTAATGCTGGGGCCGGGGTTTCGCTCCCCGCCCGCCCTTCACCCCGCAAGCTCGGTCAGGAGACCCCGCGGGCGTGGCCCGACGCTCAGCCGCCGGGCTTAGGGTCCGGCGTTGTGTTGGCGGCGTGCTTGGCCTTGCGGCGCCTGGAGCGCGACCAGACGAGGAGGGCACCAATGGCCCCGATGAGCACCGGGATGGTCACGCCCAGCGGCTGGGCCCAGTCCTTCACGAGCGCATTCAGCACATAGCCGAGTTCAATCTCCACCTGGATATTTTCCCGGAACGTCTCCAGGCTCAGATCGGGTCCGTCCTCGGCCGTGGCGAACAGCTGCAGGGTCATGGTTTTCCGGCCCGACTCCCTGGGCGTGATCCACCATCGCCATTCCGCGACGCCCTCCACGGGAACCAGCATCTCGCCACTTGGATTTCCCGCCCTCTCAATGTCCATGCCCGGGCCGGACAGGTCCGCCCGCATCTCTTCGCAAACAATGGGCGCACGCGTCTGCACCGGGTTGTTGCCGGGGATCTTCTCTTCATGGCCGGCCCCCGGATCGCCCATGGTGACGTGCAGGACGAACTCCCTGGTCTCGCCCTGGCGCATGGGCGAGGGCGGCCTGAACGTCAACTCGCCCTCCAGGCACGTCTCCAGGATTTCCTTGGCCCGCCGGGCCCGTTCGAAGGCAGTGGAGGTGGGACCCGGCGGACGACTTGCGGTCTCTTCGGGCAACGGCCCGGTGACCGTCGCGGTGGGGCGCGTTGTGGGGAATGGTCCTGCACCCGGCCTCGTGTCGGAAGGGCCGCCGTCGCCGGGGGTGGGTCGCGTGGCAGAGTCCGACGGCGAGGCGGAGTCCGACGGCGAAGGTCCAGCGTTCGGCACCGGCGTGCACGCGCCCAGGCCCGCCGCGACGCACAGGGCTACCAGGGCGGATGCAATTGCCTTCGCACCGCTCACGAGCCGTTGCTTCCCCAGTGCGTACATCAGAACTCCGACTTATCGGACTGCGTCCTGATTCGAGTCTGCGCGGGCGCATTGGGCGAGTCAAGGAGCGCCGCAGCTACCCTGCGGGCCGCAGTGAGGTGATCATCCGCCGGATATTCCGATACTCGCCGGTGCCCACGTACAGCTTCGCCTTTTCCAGGTACGGGAGCGCCGGATCCACGGGGGTGGCGTTGTTTGCGGGGTCGTAGACCGCGCCGAACATGGCGCCGCTGGGCCGCCACCTGAACAGCAGGAAGATGGGACACTCGAGCGTCCCAATTTTCTCCGGAATCATGGTGATGCCGTAGGCCGCAATGGTTTCAGTAGTCCTGGCCGGTGCCGAGGCATCTCCCCTGGTTTCAAACATGAACCGGGGCACGTTTTCGTTCGGCACACCCTTCTCGGCGAGGACCGTCATCGGTTCGGAATCCAGCACCATAAACGGGTACTGCTTCACACACTCCAAACCGGTGACCACCTTGGTCTGCAGGACAGCCATCGGCTTCCCTGCGGCATTCAAAACCTCCACGAACATTCCGCCGAGCGGTGATGTTCCGGCGGGATCCTTAACCGTCCAGTCGCCCGGATAGTCGAACGTCAGGTCACGGTCCGACGTCGTAAACGTCTTCCAGCCAGACGCCGTCGGTGACGGCAACCGGCTCGGGGACGTTGCCGACGGCGCCGGTTCAGTCGGTGTTACGCCAGCCGTCGCACTTGGCGGGACAGCCGTCCCGGTGGGCGCGCCCGTGGCGGTTTCGCTTGTAGTAGCGTTCGTGGTCCCGCTTGCCGACGCGCTGGGTGGGGTGGCCGTCGCGGATCCCGTGTCAGGCGGGGCGGCAAGCGGTCCGCAGGCTGCCAGAAGTACCGCGACGCAGGTCCCGGCAGCAATCGCGGCCCCTGAACGTGCCGGTCCAGATGATCCATAGCCGGGCTTCTTTGATCGGCGCATGCAATCCTCCTCAAACAAGCTGAGGGATTAATTGTGGCTCTGGCGTTCGCGCGGTGACCGGGACGGGAGCAATTTGCCGCCAAAACGTTGCGCACCGCGGGTTGCCCTGCGGTGCGCAACGGTTCCTGCGCAACGGTTCCTGCGTGGCCGGGTCCGCCTAGGAGGCGGGCCGCAGCGACGTGATCATCTTCTTGATGTTCTTATACTCCTGGGCGCCCATGTAGGCCTCCGGGGTGTCCACATGCATCTCGTTGCCGGGAGTGGTGTCGAAGGGGTCGTAGACGCCGCCGAACATGGCGCCGCTGGGCGGCCAGGTGAAGAAGTGGAAGATGGGGCACGCTTCGGTACCGCTGGGTTCGGGAGCCGTGGTGATGCCGTACGCGAACAGGGTCATCAGCTTCGGATCCGTGGCGGTGGTGTCCGTCCGCGTCTCGAAGGTGTACCGGGGTACCCTGCCGTCCTGTTCCAGCGCCGGAACGGGCTCGGATTCGTACACTCCGAACGGCTGCTTCTCGGTGCATTCGGAGCCGGTGACCATGTTCGTCCTGAGCGTCGCCAGGTCCTTGCCCTTCGCGTTGGTGATGTTCACGAACACGCCCCCGGGAGCAGCTTCGCCGGCAGGATCGGTGATCTTCCACCCGGCCGGGTAGTCGAAGATCAGGCCGTCCGAGGTGGTGTAGGACTTCCAGCCTGCTTCGGGATCCGAGGGCGCTGAGGTGGAGGCGGTGGCACTTGGGGAAGCGGAGGTCGCTGTGGGGGTTGCCGGAGCGGTGGTAGTGGTGTCCGGGGAATTCGTCGACGGTGACGATGCCGGCGGGCCGCAGGCTACGAGCAGGAAGGAGAGGCATAGGGCCCCTGAGACTGCGATGGCCGAGGGTGCTAAGCGGTGCATCTGTTCTCCTGAATCTCATGAGACCGCGAATAATTCCTCAATTGTGAACCTCCGCCAACGCACGCTCCAGCAATAAATCCAATCGATGTCCAAATGTTATTGGTGGAGTGAACCGCACTCCGGCTGCCGGCCCCGGGAAGGAGCCGCGCCGCCGTCGTGCGTCCCTGCAGCCCTTTCCTGCCCGTAGGATCTGAACAATAATCGAACCGAGCCCAATCATCAGACCAGCCGAAAGCAACTGAGGAGACCAGGCCATGACCACGCACGCGGACCCCGCAACGGAACCCCCTGTCAGAGATGAGGCGGACACCGATGACGAGGTGACCACGGATCCCGGCTGGTTCCGGAAGGCGGTGGTCTACCAGATCTATCCGCGCAGCTTCGCGGACTCAGACGGCGACGGCATAGGCGACCTGCCCGGCATCATCAGCAAGCTGGACTACCTGCAGAAGCTGGGAGTCGACGTCGTCTGGCTCTCCCCCATCTACACGTCGCCGCAGGACGACAACGGCTACGACATCAGCAACTACCGCGATGTGGACCCCATCTTCGGCACCCTGGCAGACCTGAAGAAGCTGACCGACGGGCTGCACTCACGTGGCATGAAGCTGGTGATGGACCTCGTGGTGAACCACACGTCGGACGAGCACCCGTGGTTCATCGAATCCCGCTCCTCCAAGGACAATCCCAAGCGTGACTGGTACTGGTGGCGGCCGCCCAGGGAGGTTGCGGCAAACGGCGCCGAACCGGGAACCGGTGCGGAGCCGAACAACTGGGGCTCCGCGTTTTCCGGCCCGGCCTGGGAGTTCGACCAGGTCACCGGCGAGTACTACCTCCATCTGTTCTCCCGGAAGCAGCCGGACCTGAACTGGGAAAACCCGGAGGTCCGCGCCGCCGTGTACGAGATGATGAACTGGTGGCTGGACCGCGGAGTGGACGGTTTCCGGATGGACGTCATCAACTTCATTTCCAAGGACACCGGGCTGCCGGACGGACCGCGCGCCGACGGGATGCTGTTCGGGGACGGCAGCCCGCACTTTATGTCCGGGCCGCGGATCCACGAGTTCCTGCACGAGATGCACCTGGAAGTCTTCGCCGGCAGGGACAAGCCGCTGCTGACCGTGGGCGAGATGCCCGGTGTGACGGTGGAGGACGCCGTCCTGTTCACTGACCCCGCGCGGCGCGAAGTGGACATGGTGTTCCAGTTCGAGCACGTGGCGCTGGACCAGGAGGACGGCAACAAATGGCGGCCCAAGAAGCTGCAGCTTACGGACCTTAAGCAGTCCCTGGGCCGGTGGCAGGAGGCGCTGGCGGAGCGCGGCTGGAACAGCCTCTACTGGGGCAATCACGACCAGGCCCGGGCCGTATCCCGCTTCGGCGATGACGGGCCGTACCGCGAGCTCTCCGCCAAGATGCTGGCCGGGATCCTGCACCTGCACCGGGGCACGCCCTACGTGTACCAGGGCGAGGAACTGGGCATGACCAACATGAGCTTCGGGACGATCAGCGACTACCGCGACATCGAGGTGCTCAACCACCACCGCGAGGCCACCACGCACCTGGGCCACACCGACGCCGATGTCCTCGCCGCGCTGGCACCCCTGAACCGGGACAACGCCCGCACACCGGTGCAGTGGGACGCCAGCAGGCATGGCGGCTTCACCACCGGCGCTCCGTGGATCGCCGTCAACCCGAACACCAGCCACATCAACGCCGCGGAGCAGGAGGACAACCCGGACTCGGTGTTCAGCTTCTACCGCCAGGTCATCGCCCTGCGGCACACCGAGCCGGTGGTGGCGGAGGGTGACTTCACCATGCTGCTCCCGGACGACGACCACGTGTACGCGTTCCGGCGCTCACTTCCGGCTCCGGCCACGGGACCCGGCTCCGCGTCGGGGACCGGTTCTGCGGCGGCGCCGGGCGTGCAGTTGCTGGTGCTGGGCAACTTCTCCGGGCAGGACAGGACTGTCGCCCTCGACGGCGGCGGCTGGGGTGATGCCGAAGCCGGCGCAGACGAGCCGGAACTGGGCCACTACCCGGCTGAACTGATCCTGGGAAACTATCCCCTGGAGGCCACGGGTACACACGCCGAAATTGCGCTCCGTCCGTGGGAACTGAAGGTTTTCCGCCGGCAACACAACACCTGAGCGTCGCCCCAGCCAAGGCACCACACCAGCGAAGAAGGAGTTCACGATGACCATTCCACCGCTGCCAGAGCCGGATCCGTTCCCGCCGGAGCCGGGCCCCACGGGCCCGCCGGACCCGGACAATCCGTTTCCGCCCAGCAGGCCGGATCCCACGGAGCCGCGTCCGCCAGGGCCCGGACCCGAGCCGGCGCCTTCGCCCGGGCCGCTGCCGATTCCGGACCCCGGACCGGTCCCGCCAACGCCTCCCCCGCCGCACCCGGACCCCACTCGGTTCTGATTCCGGCGCTCGAAACAGGGTTCACTCGAGGCAGGGTTCAAAAGTCTCAGTCACCGATGCTGTGCACAAAGCGGCGGACTTCAGCGTTGAACGCCTCCGGCGTTTCAGCGGCAGGCAGGTGTCCGACGTCGGGAATCACCACGAGCTGTGAACCCGGAATCTGGCGGTGCATCTCCCTGGCGACCGCCAACGGTGACCGCACGTCCTCTTCGCCGTAAAGCAGCAGCGTGGGCACGCTGATAAGGGGCAGCACGTCACGATAATCGGCGTGTCCGCTCGCGCTCAGCAGCGCCCGCATGCCGGCAGGGTGGAAGTCTGCCATGATGGCGCTGATCTCTTCGACGGTCCCGGGGTCTGCCCGCTCGGTGAAGAGCGTGGGCAGCCACGCTGGGATGAATTGTTCGGGTGGCTGATCGAGCTCAGCCAGAATCTGCGCGTACCGCCGCTCCACCTCATCCGGGGGCAGCGAGCCGGCCCAGCCCGCGTAGGCAGAGGCCAGCACCAAGGACGCCGCCATGTGAGAGTGGTTCCGGTACAGCTCCAGGGCGACGCAGGAGCCCCAAGACAGCCCGAGGACGTGGGGTTTCCGCGGCGCTACTTCCCGGAGGAAACCCGCCAGGGCATCGCCGAGGTCCGCGCCGGAGAAGTCCGGCGGGGGATCGTCGGAACGGCCGCAGCCCGGGGCATCCCAGGCAATGACGGTGAAGTCGTGGGACAGCCCCTCCAGCTGCGGACGCCAAACGCGGCTGTCCTCGTAGGCGCCGTGGAGCAGGACCAGCGGAGGCCCTTGGCCCGCGCGCTGATAGCCGATGCGCAATCCTGAAATCTCAACGGTGTCCATGCCACACCGGTCCTTTGGGGAGCTGACCCTGAATGCTCTGATTCTAGGACGATCAGGGTCAGCTGCCTACAGGAACAAAACCGCCTGCGCGGATAAACCGGCGACGAGGATTAGAGCTGTCGCGGATTAGACCAGGGTGATGTCCCGGGTCCGGTGATCGTAGTTGAACGTGATCCGGCCGCCGGGGTGGTGCAGTTCGTGGTTGGCGCCATCGAACGCACCGAACGCACCGTAGTTCTCGTCCCAGGAACGGTTGAGCGCGATTTTGAAGGTGTAGTGCCCGGCGGGAAGGTCCGTGGTGAGCTTCCACAGCTGGTCCACTGCATCGAGCTGCATCTGGGCTTCGTCGTACTGGGGTGCCCAGTTCGCCGGGGCGCCCAGCAGCACGTTGAAGTCGCCCGCGATGGCCACGGCTTCCGGCTGGTCGATCGTCTCAACGCTGGAGGCCTCGGCGGGCTGCTCCGTGCTGGCCTTGGCCGGCTTGGCGGCGGTCTTGCGTGTGCGCACGGCCTTCGTCACGGGTGCCACTGCGTCCTCGATCAGCTCGGCGGCCTTTTCGACCACCTTGGCGGCCTTGGACGGCGCCTTCTTCTTCGGAGCGGCCTTCGGAGCAGCCTTGGGAGCCTTCGCGGCAGCAACCTTCGCAGCGGCGGGCTTGGCGGGGAGCTCCGTGGGCACAGGGACGTCAGCCGGCACCGGAGTGCCTTCGGCGAGCGCAGTTGCAAACGTGTCAGCATCCGGGAACGCCACGGTGGCACGGAGGCCGTCGTCCGTGATGGTCCAGCCGCTGCGTCCCTTGACGAGCCAGCCGGCCTTGACCAGCTTGCTGGTGGCAGTGGTCAGGGCCTTGTGTCCCCGGGGGATGCCTCCGCTGAGCAGTTCACTTTCCTTCTCGTTCAGCGGGACGCGAACCGTGGCCTGGGCCAGGACGGCGCCTGCGCCGAGGGTCTCACCTGACAGGACGCTTTCCGCGAGAATGTCGAGCACTGACTTGAGTCGAACCGTGGTGGTGTCTGCAATAGCCGTGGGCATGTTTGTCCTTTCGAGCATGTGATCACTCAGCATTTTGCCAGTGAACTGTAAATAGAGGCGACTATGCGCGTTAACAACGTGTGTCGTGACCGTCTATGACGCGGAATGCGACGCAAGTGATCTTCGAGTCTCAGCTTAGTGCCGGAAACATGGGACTTTCGGCCTGTTGACAGGAGCCGGGAGGACTGCCGGCGCCGCCCACTGGCGGTGCATGTCAGGCCGCGGGGACACGGGCGAACCCAGCGTGGAGGTCGTGGATAATCACGGTTCCGCCCAGCAGTTGAGTCTTCGCCTCGAGCAGTTTCACCAACTCTTCGTTGACCGCTCCGAAGATTTCGATGGTCCGAAGCTGGACGAGGGGCGCAATCGGAGGGAACTGCGGGCCGGCGACCTTCAGGTGAAACTCCAGCGATGGCAAGTCCGTGTGGATGTGGAGGACGCTCATGCGTGTGCCGTCGGCCGAAAAGTAGACGTCGTAGGCGATGATCCGTGGCTCATTTACTTCGACAAAGCGCGCAAGGTCCTGCATCGCGGGCTTCAGCTCGCCCAGCTTCCCGGGCCGAACCTCGGACGTATCAAGATAGACAACGAAATCACTCATGATGCCCTCCCTCAGGGACTGCCCGCACTCACGCCAAGCTCGGCTCCAATCGGACGATGACTGCCTTGGACACCGGCGTGTGGCTGCCCTCGGCGACGGTCTCCAGGGGCACCAGAACATTCGCCTCCGGGTAGTACGCCGCAGCGCATCCCCGCGCCGTGGGGTAGGACACCACCCGGAAGTTCCTGATCACCCGTTCGGCCCCGTCCCCGTAGACCCCGTGGATGTCCACGTGCTGCCCGTCGGCCAGGCCAAGCTCGGCGATGTCCTCGGGGCTGACAAAAACAACGTCCCTGCCCTTCTTGATCCCGCGGTACCGGTCATTGTGCCCGTAGATGGTGGTGTTGAACTGGTCGTGCGAGCGCATGGTCTGCAGGATCAGGGTCCCTGCCGGCCGCTCCACATACTCCAAATCGTTGACGGTGAGCATGGCCTTCCCGGTGGGCGTGCCGAACGTCCGTGAATCCCGCGGGCCGTTCGGCAGCACGAATCCACCCCATTCCCGGATCCGCCGGTTGTAGTCCTCACAGCCGGCCACCACGTGCGAGATGTGGTCCCGGATGAGGTCGTAGTTCCGTTCGAAACCTGCCCAGTCCGCGTCGATCCGGCTGCCCACGGTGGCCCGGGCCAGCCGGCTGACAATCGCCACCTCGGACAACAGTCCGGGCGCCACCGGCTTCACCTTTCCCTCGGAGGCGTGCACCGCCGAAACGGTGTCCTCCACGGACACAAACTGCGGGCCGGATTCCTGCACGTCGATTTCAGTCCGTCCCAACGTGGGCAGGATCAGCGCCTCCTTGCCGGTGACAGTGTGCGAGCGGTTGAGCTTGGTGGAAATCTGCACGGTCATCTCGGTATTCGCCACGGCAGCCTCGGCCGCATGGGTGTCCGAGATGGCGGCCACGAAGTTGCCGCCCATCGCGACGAAAACCCTGATCCCGCCGTCGCGCATTCTGCGGATGGTTTCCACGGCGTCGGCGCCGGGTTCCCGCGGCGGTTCGAAACTGAATTCCTTGGCAAGCGAGTCCAGGAAGGCGGGAGGCATCTGCTCCCAGATGCCCATGGTGCGGTCGCCCTGCACGTTGCTGTGGCCACGGATCGGGGACGCCCCGGCGCCGGGCTTGCCGATGTTTCCTCGCAGCAGCAAAAGGTTGATGATCTCCTTGATGGTGGGCACGGCCTTCTTGTGCTGCGTGATGCCCATGGCCCAGGTGATGATCACCTTTCCCGCCCGCAGATACCGCTCGGCGAGTTCGTCGATTTCCATGCTGCTCAGCCCCGTGGCGCGCAGCACCGTCTCTTCGCGCAGCCCTGCCAGGTGGGCCTTCAATTCGTCGAGGCCCTGGCAGTGCTCCCGGAGGAAGTCATGGTCCAGGACGGTACCGGGCCGTTTCGCCTCCGCGTCCAGCACACGCTTGGACAGCGCCTGCATCAGGGCCATGTCCCCGCCCAGCCGGATCTGCAGGTACTGGTCCGCCAACTCCGTTCCGCGCCCCAGAATGCCGTTTACCTTCTGCGGGTTCTTGTACCGCATGAGTCCGGCTTCCGGGAGCGGGTTGATGGCAACGATCTCGCAGCCGGCTTCCTTGGCCTCCTCCAGGGCGGTCAGCATACGGGGATGGTTGCTGCCCGGGTTCTGTCCCATGATGATGATCAGGTCCGCTTTGGCGAAGTCGTCATAGGAGACGGTGGCCTTGCCGACTCCGATGGTCTGGCCCATGGCCCAGCCGGAGGATTCGTGGCACATGTTGGAGCAGTCCGGCAGGTTGTTGGTCCCGTACGCCCGCACGAACAGCTGGTACAGGAACGCGGCCTCGTTCGACGTCCGGCCGCTGGTGTAGAACGCGGCCTGGTCCGGGCTGTCCAGACCTTGGAGCTTGCTCCCGACGATGGAAAATGCCTCGCCCCAGCTGACCGGCCGGTAGTGGTCCTCCCCCGCCGGTTTGTACACAGGTTCGGTGAGGCGGCCCTGCATCCCGAGCCAGTATTCGGACCTCCCCCGCAGTTCGCTGACCGGATTTTCGGCCCAGAACCCGGACGGGACGACGACGGGCGTTGCCTCCCAGGTGACCGCCTTGGCGCCCTGTTCACAGAACTCGAACGTCTTGCGGTGCCCGGGGTCCGGCCAGGCGCAGCTCATGCAGTCGAAGCCGTCCTTTTGGTTCAGCCCCAGCAGCGTCTTACCGGCCCGTCCGACGCCCATGTGTTTCAGGGCCGGCTGCATGGAGTGATAGACCCCGGGAATTCCCGCGGCCCAGTCCTTCGGCTTCGCCACTTCAAGGTTGTTTTCGTCGGCTTCCTCGACATGCGGGTTCTTGCGCGGCATGCTGCACCCTCCCTGGCTTGGAACGCCCTGCTTGGAACAAACTGTTCAATGCTGCCCTTTCATCAGGATTAGCAGTTATGAAGGGCCCCGGCAAGCATTTGGCCCAGCTTCCCGGGCTATCCCCCGGGGTGTTGTGCAGGTGCCGATGGGCGGACAATAGGACCCACCCGTCCTGAATGTCCGGAGCCGTCATGCCGCGCTTCCACAACTGGCTTCAGCACCACCGCCTCGCTGCCTTCTTTGTTCTCTCGTATGTGATTTCCTGGCTGTCCTGGCCGGTGTATGCGCTGGGCATGATGCCCGCGATGGAGTTCCTGCCGATCGGTCCGCTGGCAGCCGCGGTCATTGTGACCGGACTCGCGGAAGGTCGGGCCGGCTACAGGGCGTGGGGCCGCCGGATTATCCGCTGGCGGGTGGGCTGGGGCTGGTACGCCGTTGCCCTGCTCCTCCCGGCCGTGCTGGTGCTGGTCACGGGCACCGTCAATATGCTGCTGGGCGCGGCCGCACCTGGGCTGTCCCAGCTGACCTGGACCGGGCTGCTGGTGGTGTTCGCCGTGCGCTTGGTCAATCCCCTGGACGGGCCGCTCGGCGAAGAACCTGGGTTCCGCGGCTACGCTGTACCGCTGCTCCAGGCCGGACGGCCGCCGCTGCAGTCAGCGGCGCTCCTCGGGGTTGTTGTGGCCCTGTGGCACCTGCCGCTGATCATCTTCGGGGGGCTCAGCCTGATCGGCCTGCCCACGACGTTCGTCATCACGTTCCTGTACGTGTGGCTGTTCAACCGCACCGGCGGCAGCGTGCTGCTGACACTGCTCTTCCATAACAGCCAGGGCACCTTCACCGTGGGATCCTACGGTTTCACCGGTCCCGACGAACCGCGCGCGGAGCTGATCTATTTTGTGGTGGTTGCCGTCGCAGCCCTCGGCACCATCCTGTTGGACCAAGCGGCCTGGCGCACCGCACCTCCGGAGGCGTCCGACGTCGGCCCGCTTTCCGGGCGCTTCAACCGCACCGCATCCGGGCCACCGGCCTGACCAATCCCCAGCCCAACCCCGTTAGGAGGAGTGATGTCCTCACCACTGGCTT
The DNA here is from genome assembly GCF_056400885.1 of Arthrobacter sp. P4_H3. Classification (NCBI taxonomy): domain Bacteria; kingdom Bacillati; phylum Actinomycetota; class Actinomycetes; order Micrococcales; family Micrococcaceae; genus Arthrobacter; species Arthrobacter sp. P4_H3. The sequence continues at coordinate 152,111 of NZ_JBFUKK010000008.1, read as the reverse complement.
CCGCCGCCGGAGCGCTGGGGTGGTGGCGCTTCAGGGGTAGCGGATCAGGAGTAGCCCAGCTCCGCGAGCAGCTCGGCCTTGCGCTCTTCCTCCGCAAAGGAGGACCGGATGGAGTTGGAAGCCAGCCGCACCCGGTCGAACTCGGACAACCCCAGCACGGTCTCCAGCTGCACGAAGTTATCGTCCACGTACCCGCCGAAGTACGCGGGATCGTCCGAATTGACGCTGACGTTCAGGCCCGCGGCGAGCATGGCCGGCAGCGGATGGTCGGCCAGCGTATCCACAGCACGGAGCCGGACATTGGACAGCGGGCACACCGTCAGCGGCACCCGCTCCGCCACGAGGTGTTCCACCAGCTCGGGGTCCTCCATACAGCGGATGCCGTGGTCGATCCGCTCCACGTCCAGCAGTTCCAGCGCATCGATGATGTACGACGGCGGTCCCTCCTCGCCGGCGTGGGCAATCCGGTGCAGCCCCGCTTCCTTCGCCCGGGCAAAGAGCCGTTCGAACTTGGCCGGCGGGTTGCCCACCTCGGCCGAGTCGAGGCCGATGCCGGCGATCGGCGCGCCCATGGCCAGCAGCTGCTCCAGGACTCCGAGGGCTGATTCCTCGGACAGGTCCCGCAGGAACGCGGCGATGAGCAGGGTGGAAATGCCGAACTCCTCCAGGGAGCCGGCCAGCACGGAGGCCACGCCGTTCACGCAGGTTTCCAGCGGCACTCCGCGGGACAGGTGGGCCTGCGGATCCAGCATGATTTCGGCGTGCCGGACTCCAGCAACAGCAGCCCTGGCGAGGTAGGCACGGGTCATGTCGGCGAAGTCCTGCTCCGTCTGCAGTACGGCCATGTTGGCGTAGTACAGGTCCAGGAAGGACTGCAGGTCGGTGAACTCATAGCGTGAGCGCAGCTCGTCCAGGTCCGCATAGGGCAGCTGGATTCCGTTCCGTTCCGCCAGGGCGAAGATCAGCTCCGGTTCCAGAGTCCCCTCGATGTGGAGGTGCAGCTCCGCCACCGGCAAGAGCTTGCTGGGTTCTTCGGCAACGGGTTCTTCGGCTTCGGTTTGTTCGGCGTGCGTGCGCTCGGCTTCCGGGAGCTCGGCACCGGGTTGTTCCGGGGCAGGTTGTTCCGGGGCGGGTACGGGAGCATCGCTGAGTGCTGACGCACCGCCGGGTTCGGGCGCGCCGTCGTAAGTTTCCATCCGGTAAGGATATGCCCGCATCGCTCCGGCACCGATAGAGTCGAATGAATGCACACTGAACAGCATGCTTCCAATCTGCCGTTCCTGGTACCGGACCACACCACAGATGGATTTGTGCGGGTCCGCGGAGCCCGGGAAAACAACCTGCGCAACGTGGATGTGGACGTGCCCCGGGATGCCATCGTCGCGTTCACCGGTGTTTCCGGATCCGGCAAGTCATCGCTCGCCTTCGGCACCATCTATGCCGAGGCCCAGCGCCGCTACTTCGAGTCCGTGGCGCCATACGCGCGGCGCCTCATCCAGCAGGGGCACAACCCCAAGGTGGAGATGATCACCGGGCTGCCTCCCGCCGTCGCGCTCCAACAGCGGCGCGGTACGCCGAGCAGCCGCTCCACCGTGGGCACGGTGACCACGCTGTCCAACTCGCTGCGCATGCTGTTCTCCCGCGCCGGCACGTACCCGGCCGGCACGGCGCAGCTGGATTCGGACGCCTTCTCGCCCAACACGGCCGCCGGCGCCTGCCCCGTCTGCCACGGCCTGGGCATTGCCCACACCGTCAGCGAATCTTCGCTGGTTCCGGACACCTCGCTGAGCATCGCCGACGGCGCCATCGCCGCATGGCCCGGCGCATGGCAGGGCAAGAACCTCCGCGACATCCTCAGCCACCTGGGCTACGACGTCCACACGCCGTGGCGGAAGCTCCCCAAGAAGGACCGCGACTGGATCCTCTTCACCGAGGAACAGCCCGTCGTGGAAGTGACACCGAAGCGTGACCGCGTGGCCAAACCGTACAAGGGCCGTTTCTGGAGCGCCAAGAGCTACGTGCTGCACACCCTGGCCGACTCCAAGAGCGACACGATGCGCCAGCGCGTCCTCCGGTTTATGGAAACAGGACCGTGCGAACGCTGCAGCGGAAGCGGACTGACCCCGGACGCCCTGGCGGTGACGTTCGCCGGCCGGACCATCGCGGAGCTCAACGCCGTGCCCATGGCCGAACTGGCCGAGATTATCCGGCCCACGAGCGAACTCAAGGACGCCGGGACGGCAAGCCGTGCGGCGGCCTCGGGCGAGACCAACGAGGTGGCTGTCGCCATCACCCGCGACCTCCTGCTGCGAATCACCGTCCTGCTGGAGCTGGGCCTGGGCTACCTCGCCCTGGGCCGCGCCACCCCCACGCTCTCCCCCGGCGAAATGCAGCGGCTTCGGATCGCCACCCAGCTGCGCTCCGGCCTGTTTGGCGTGGTCTACGTGCTGGACGAGCCGTCCGCCGGGCTCCACCCTGCCGACGCCGAGCCGCTGCAGGCCGTGCTGGAAGCGCTCAAATCCTCCGGGAACTCGGTATTCGTGGTGGAACACAACATGGACGTGGTCCGCCGGGCCGACTGGCTTGTTGATGTGGGTCCCCGCGCCGGTGAAGGCGGCGGCGAGATCCTGTACAGCGGCCCCGTTGCCGGGCTCGCCGAGGTGGCGTCGTCGGTCACGCGGCCCTTCCTGTTCCCGGACGGGAACGTCGGGACGCACGACGGCGGTACGCGCCGGGGCGGCGCTGCGCCCGGTAAGCCTGCGGCCGGCAAACCTTCTGTCAGGGAAGCGGACGGCTGGCTGGGGCTGAAGGGCATCAGCCGGCACAACCTCAGGGACCTCGACGCGGAGTTCCCGCTGGGCATCCTGACCGCGGTCACCGGGGTTTCGGGCTCGGGTAAGTCCACGCTGGTGAGCCAGGTCCTTGCCGAGGTGGTGGGGGCACAGCTGCACCCGGAACCCGGGGCGGAGGCGGCTGCCGGACCCGGGGACGTGGAATCCGAGGACACTGGATCAACCGGGCCGCTGAATGTTGCCGAGGCTGTGGGCGAAACCAGCGGCATGGACCGGATTGACCGGCTGGTGCGGGTGGACCAGAAACCGATCGGCCGCACGCCGCGGTCCAACCTGGCCACCTACACCGGGCTCTTCGACGCTGTGCGCAAGGAGTTCGCCGCCACGGAGGAGGCCCGCGCCCGGGGTTTCGGCGCGGGACGGTTCTCCTTCAACGTTGCCGGCGGCCGCTGCGAGACCTGCCTGGGCGAAGGTTTCGTGGCCGTGGAGCTCCTGTTCCTCCCGGGCAGCTACGGCCCCTGCCCCGAATGCCAGGGCTCGCGCTACAACCCGGAAACCCTTGAGGTCACGTACAACGGCAAGAACGTGGCCGAGGTGCTGGCCATGACAGTGGATGCCGCCGCGGCATTCCTCACGGACGTTCCGGCTGCCGCGCGCAGCCTGCAGACGCTGCGCGACGTGGGCCTGGGCTACCTCCGGCTCGGCCAGCCCGCCACCGAACTGTCCGGCGGCGAGGCGCAGCGGATCAAGCTGGCCACCGAACTCCAGCGTGCCCGCCGCGGCCACACCCTCTATCTTCTGGACGAGCCCACTACGGGACTGCACCCCGCGGACGTCCAGCTGCTCATGGCCCAGCTGCACGGTCTGGTGGACGCCGGCAACACGGTCATCGTGGTGGAACACGAGATGGATGTGGTGGCCGCAGCGGACTGGGTGATCGATCTCGGGCCGGCCGGTGGTGACGCCGGCGGTGAGATCGTCGCGTCGGGGACACCCGCCGTCGTCGCGCGTTCCAAGCAGAGCCGGACGGCACCGTACCTGGCAACCGCTCTTGGCGTGTGATCCCGGGCCCACAGCAATCTAGCCACGCGGGGTAACTATTTCGATTTGATAACGCGGCGGCACTGTCTTAGCGTGGAACGTGATCCCGCCGAGCGGGACAACGAATGCCCGGTGCTGCCACCACCAGTAACTGCCCGGCCGGCAGACACCGTACATGACCTCTAGTTTGTCAGGGGCGGGCAGTGGCGCGACAACGTCCGGGGACGGACCGAGCGCAGGTGGCCCTTCGGAGCATCCACCCCCATGAACACTTCCACTCGCATGAACAAATCCACATTGGGAACCGTTGCGCGCCGCGGAGTCACCCTGGCTGCCGTTTCGGCCGCGGGCCTCGCACTCTCCGCGACCGCCGCCAGTGCGGCCGCCCCCACCGCCACGAGCGCCAGTACCTGGGACTCCCTTGCCCAGTGCGAAAGCGGCGGCAACTGGAGCACCGACACCGGCAACGGCTTCAGCGGCGGGCTGCAGTTCACGGCCAGCACCTGGTCCGCCTACGGCGGCACCGGCTCACCGGCGGGCGCCACCCGCGAGCAGCAGATCGCCGTCGCCGAAAACGTCCAGGCCAGCCAGGGCTGGGGCGCCTGGCCCGCCTGTGCAGCCCAGCTGGGACTGAGCGGTGGCGGCGGCGCACCCGCACCGAGCGTTCCCGTCATCCCGGCCCCCACCGAGGCTCCGGTGCAGGCCGCGCCGGCTCCTGTCCAGGCGGCCTCGGCTGCCGTAGCGCCTGCCCAGGCACCCGTCCAGGCCGAACCGCGCCACGCCGCCGAGGTGCCGCTGAGCGGCGAAACCTACACGGTGGAGGCCGGCGATACGCTGAGCACCATCGCGGAAAAGCTGAACGTCACGGGCGGCTGGCAGACCCTTGCCGACGCCAACGTTGACACCATCGCGGATCCCGACCTGGTGTTTGAAGGACAGGTTCTGCAGCTGCCTGCCTAAGGCAGCAACCGTGCTGACTCGGGACTCCCGGTTCAGCGGTAGCCGTTAACCACGACGCCGGAGCGTCCCCTTGGCGGGGAGCTCCGGCGTCGCTGTTTCTTAAGTCAGTTCAGATGAAGTCAGTTCAGGCTGGCGTGCGGGTACGTAGCCTGCGGCAGTTCCCGGACGATCCGGACTTTCCAGGCGGAGTCATCGCTGGTGTCCAGGACGGCCACCGTGCCGATGTGCAGGTGCAGGGCCACACGCTTGGCGGCCAGGAGCTCCAGGTAAAGGTGCTCGTTCATGCGTGCCGGCGAATCGATCACGAACTTCACGGCGTCGCGCACCTTGCGGTAGTTGTCACTGCGTTCGCGGTGCAGGTGCAGTTCCAGCGAGTGGCGCTGGCGGACCTTCGGTTCGTGCTTGTTCAGCCACGAAACGCCTGCATGCACGCCGATCACAACGGCCAGGGATACGGCGTAGATCCACCAGCCGGTGGACAGGAGGAACAGGGGAAGGTTGGCGATGGCCACCACTGCGATGAAAAGGCGGAGGGCCACGATGCGCCGAAGAGTGAGGGCGACAGAGCCGATGGCGGCGCGGAAACCGTGCTGCTCTTTGCGGGCCGCTTCCGGGTCCAGGGTGAACTCATCAAGCACCAGGATGCCATTGGCTTCCGGGCTCAGCATTTGGCCGAACTTCGGAGTGAACGGAACTGCTTGGGTAAGTGTCATGTCGTATCTTCCGGAGGGTGGGCTGAGGGAGGAACTGCTTGGGGTCATCTTAGTGAAATTGTGACCGTGTTGTCGCCGGTGTCTCACCATACGGTCCAGTAGACTACGCCGCGCCTCTTTGCCAACCGCTGACAGCCTACCCCATGCGTGCGGCTGCGGTGCCGGGGTCAGTGCCGCCTGCGGCATTTGGTCTGGGACCCCGGCACCTCCACACTTGAAGAATGCAGACTTTCCTTCCCTATCCAGATTTCCAGCAGAGCGCCGCGGTCCTGGACCGCGTTCGGCTCGGCAAGCAGCGTGTCGAGGCGCTGCAGACCCTGCGTGCGCTGGTGATCCCGGAGTACGGCTGGCAGTCGCACCCGGCCGTCCGCATGTGGATGGGGTACGTCCCAGCCCTGACGATGTACGGCCTGGCCATGGCGGATGAATGGATCGCCCGCGGCGGCGAAGACACCACCCGCGCCAAGATCGTCGAATTCGCGCCGCAGGCAGATCACCCTGCTTACGCGGCCAAGATCGCCATGCCGCCGTGGCTCGGCGAGCCGGACCTCCACCTCAGCCACCGCTCCCGGCTGCTGCAGAAGGAACCGCGTTTCTACACTGAACTGTTCCCGGGAACGCCGGCGGACCTGGAGTACGTCTGGCCCGAACCGCGGCACGAGTTCCTCCCGGAAGATCCGGTAGGCGACCGGCTGTGGATCCTGCGCGCCCTGGTGGGGGACACAGACCCGAAAAAGCTGGACACCATCAGCCTGCCGGAGGTTGGCCGCGCCGCGAAGGCCGCTGCCCAGTCCGACGAATACGAGTTCGTCTACGCCGACTCCGGCTCGCGCCGCCCGCCCAAAAACCCCAAGAAGCGGCCTCCCAAGCAGCTCGTCAAGAAGCCCACCCGCAAGCGCCAGTTGCAGGAAGAGGCCTTCCGCACCCTCCCCGGCAACTCGGCAATCGCCGTACCGTTCGACGGCGGCGCCACGTTTGCGCTGGGCAAGGTCCAGGGCCGCCCCATCACGGTGGACGGCCGCTTCGCCCGGAACTTCCAGGTAACCGAGGTTGTGGAACGCTCATCGTTCGACTACCCGGCATTGCTGCAGGACCCCCGGCTGTTCTTCCCGATTCCTGCGCCGTAGGCGTGGTTAGGGGCGCCTAGCCGAGCCGTTGCGGCAGCTCTGGCAGACTGGCACGTATGACTGTTCTTATGGCCGGCTGCGGCGATCTTGGTACCGAGGCCGGGCTGCGGTTCGCTGCCGCCGGGCACCGTGTGGTGGGCTGGCGGAGGTCGCCTGACAAGCTTCCGGCCGCCATTGAAGGTGTCGCGGCGGACCTGACCACAGCGGCGCTGCCGCCCATCCCTGCGGACACCACCGCCGTCGTCGTCGCCGTTGCGGCCGATTCCCCCACCGAGGACGCCTACCGCGCCGCCTACGTGGACGGGCTGGCGAACGTCCTCGATGCGCTGGAGCGCGGACGCGGGCACGACGGCGGGGCGTCACCTTCGCCGCTCCGGCGCGTGTTGTTCGTCTCCTCTACCGCCGTTTACGGCGATGCGGAGGGCGGCTGGGTGGATGAAAGCACGACGCCGGCACCCGGCGGATTCTCGGGCCGCATCATCCGCGAGGCGGAGGAACTGTTGCACAGGCGGTTGACCGGTACCGGAATCTCCCCCGTCGTGCTCCGGCTGGGCGGCATTTACGGCCCGGGGCGGACGCGGCTCATCGACCAGGTGCGGGCAGGCACGGCTGAGGCCCCGGCGGAACCCCGCTACACGAACCGGATCCACCGCGATGACGCCGCTGCGGCCATCGTGCACCTTTGCACCATGGCCGCAGACCCCGGTCCCGTGTACCTCGGGGTGGACAACGATCCCGCCGAGCTCGGCGAGGTCCAGCGCTTCCTGGCCGCCGAGCTGGGACTCCCCCAGCCGGCGTCGGCCAATGCTGGCGAACCTTCCCGCGGCGGGAACAAGAGGTGCAGCAACGCCCTGCTCCGCAGCACCGGGTTCGAGTTCACCTACCCCACTTTCCGTGAGGGGTACCGCGCCATCCTGGCCGGCGACGGCATCCGGCACCCGTGATGCACGCCTTTCCGTGTCCGACGTTGTAGCCGAAACTTCTAAGGGGAACAGTGGATTTTCAGCACATAATCGAGACGGTCGGCAGGTTCATGGACTTTGCCGGTGTCGCCGTAATGGTGATCGGCGCCGTCGTTTCCATCCCCATGGCCGTGCGCGGATTCCAGCCGCAGCGCCTGCCGGAAGGCGCCGAACCGCTCTCCGTCTACCGTTCGTACCGGCAGCTCCTGGGGCGCTCCATCCTGCTGGGACTTGAGCTTTTGGTGGCGGCGGACATCATCCGGACGGTCGCGGTCACGCCTACGTTCGAAAGCGTGGGTGTGCTGGCGATCATTGTGCTCATCCGGACGTTCCTGAGCTTCTCGCTGGAGCTGGAAATCACCGGCCGCTGGCCCTGGCAGAAACAGCCCCCAGGCGAGGCGGCCTCGGCCAGCTCCGCGAGCTCGGCTAGTGCCTGACCAGGAAGCACCGGTCGCGAGCCTGCCTGACCCGTGGCCTGAGCCTCCTGAGCTGCCCACCCCTGTCCTCATGGAGCAGCGATGGACCGATGCAGTGTTCCTGCACTGGCGCATCCCCGAGGCGGAGTCGGCGGCATTCATGCCGGCCGGAGTGGTGCCGGACGTGTTCGACGGGTCCGCCTGGGTGGGGCTGATCGGGTTCCGCATGCAGAAAGCGGGCTTTGGCCGTGGGCCCGCTGTGCCGTTTTTCGGGGACTTCAACGAAATCAATGTCCGCCTGTACTCACGGGAACCCGACGGCACCCGGGGTGTTGTGTTCCTGAGCCTGGACGCCGACCGGCTGGCTGTTGTCCTGGCCGCACGAGCGGCCGGGATCCCCTACGTGTGGTCGCACGCCCGCTTCCGCCCGGCCCAACCCGGAAGCCCGGCCACCGGCTTTTCCGTGCGTAGGTTCCGCCGCGGCGCGACGAGCGATTTCGCAGTTATTCCGGCGTTCGACGACGTCGCGGCCGATCCCCTGTCCATCCACCTCACGGCCAGGTTCGGGCTGCACTCCCGCTTCCACGGCCGGACGCTCTACATTCCGAACACCCATTCGGCGTGGCCGCTGTACCGGGCCGAGCTGACGGTACTGGACGACAGGCTGGTCAGCGCCGCCGGCCTCAAGCTGGCAGGGCCGCCGGACTCCGTGCTGTACTCCCCCGGGGTCCGGACCCGGTTCGGCAAGCCGCGGGTGCTCGGGGGCTGAGGCTAGGCGCATTGCGCGGCTTTAAGTGTTCGAACTCTTCACAGGATTAGAGCCGCGTGACTATCCTCGGGGCCTAAATTGTCGTACCCCTTTCGCAGAGTTATCCCATGGAAGCAGTTGGAGAACTCGCCCCGAACCAGGCCATGCGCCTAGGGCAGATCTCCAGCGCCCGTTTCGAGCCTGTGCCGCTGAGCCGGACACTGCGTGCCGTACATCCGGCTGGCCGCTTCGACGATGGTTCAAACAGCCGGCCGGAGCCCGACGGCGGCGGGTCAGGTGATCTGGCGCGGTGCCTTGAGCTGCTCAGGACCTTGAGTTCGACGGCGGTCGACGACGCCGCGCTGCTCGGCTTCCGCGGAGCCGCGGACTTCGCCGACACGGTCGAGGAAATCTCCCGGGCCGTCGAATACCTGCAGATCGTGTCGGCCGGGGCCGTGGAACGGACCCGGCGGGAAGCCGCAGCGGCTGCGCGCTCAGCCACAGTCGGCTCAGGATCGGCCGGCTGGGGATCAGCCGGCCCGGGCGCAGCTGTCTCCGGCGCGGGGGTCGGCTGGGTCTCCGGCTGGGGCACCGATACGGCCGCAGCGGATCATAACGCGCCACCACCGGCGCTGAACCCCGCCGGGCCTGACCCGGCTGATGACGGGTCCCGGAACGCGGCCGAGTTCCTCCGCGCCAGGCTGCGGATCAGCATTGCCGAAGCACGGCGCCGGATCGGCCTCGCGTCCGCGGTGCTGCCCAGGCCAGGGTTTGCAGGCCACACCGAGCCTCCGGAGCGGCCCGAACTCGCCGCCGCCGTCGCCGCCGGGACCGTCGCGTCCCGGCCCGCGACCATCATCACGATGGCTTTGGACCGGGTCCGGCACCACGCGACCGGGGACACCACGGCCCGGATGGAACACGCCCTGACTTGCACTGCAGCCGAATACGACACGGAYTTCSTGACCCGGRTCGCCCGCCGCTGGACCGACGCGATCGACCAGGACGGGTCCGAACCGTCCGAGGAAGAACTCCGCCGCCGCCAGGGTGTCTTCCTCCGGCAGGCCCGGCGCGGCCTGCAGCACATCGAAATCTTCGCGACCCCGGACCAATGCGAACCCCTCCTGACCGTGATGAACACCGCCACCAACCCCCGCACCCAGGCCGCTACTACCGAGGACCGCGACGGTACGGACAGTTACGCCGGCAACAACGCGGACAGTGCAGCGGACAGCGGCGACGGGACCGGCTGCGGCGGGGCAGACGGCACCCTGGACAGCGGCGACGGGACCGGCGGCGCAGCTGATGCCGATCTGGACCGGCGGACCCGGCAGCAGCGGCTCCTGGACGGCCTCGTCAGTGCCTGCAAAACAGCCCTCACCACCGGAACCCTCCCCGCCGCGGGAGGGCTCCGCCCCCAGGTCATGGTCACCATCGACTACCGCGACCTCCTGGACCGCCTCGAACACACCACCAACCTGGGACCCCGCTACCGCACCCGGACCGCGGCCGCTGGCACCAGCACCGGCACCGGCACCGGCGCCGGCGCCCGCACCGGCACCGGCACTGCTGGGCCGGCCGGAACCTGGGACCCAGACCACGCCAGCGACACCACCCTCAGCCCCGAAAGCACCGGCAGGCTCCCCGGCACCGGCTCGTTCACGTTCACCGGCCCGGTCCCGGCCTCCCTGGCCCGGAAAATCGCCTGCGACGCCGACATCATCCCCGTCCTGCTCGGCAGCCAGGGGCGCATCCTGGACATCGGCCGCACCACCAGGATCTTCCCGCCCCACATCCGCAAAGCCATCACCGCCCGCGACCAAGGCTGCGCCTTCCCCGGCTGCACCATCCCCGCCCCCTGGTGCGAAGCCCACCACATCACCTTTTGGTCACACGGCGGACCCACCAGCACCGATAACGGAACCCTGCTCTGCTCCCATCACCACCATTTGATCCACAAAGAGCAGTGGACCATCCAGGTCAAAACCGGCATCCCCTGGTTCATCCCGCCACCCCACATCGACCCACGCCAACGGCCCCAACAGAACAACTACTTCCGATGCTGAACACCGCCCAAATCGGCCCAGCTCTGTCCACCGGGCCGGACGAGCTAGCCACACCTGGTGAAGAAGAACGCCCGCTCTGCAAGAATCAAAGAGCGGACGCTCATACCTTGGAACAGGGAGGCTCGCCATGCTGAACCGCTTCTACGTGAACCCGATCCTTCCAGCACAGGACGGCGACCGTGCCCGGACGTTCTACCGCGATGTCCTCGGCCTCGACCTTCTCACCGGGCCAACGGACGATCCCATGGTCTTCGGAGCGGCCTCCGGCTCGAGCATCGCCCTCACCGAGCTCCCGGACAGGATTCCCCCGACCTATCCAGTGATCAGCTTCATGGTCGAAGACATCGAGAATCTCGTGAAGGAGCTGAAAGCCCGTGGCGCCACATTCCAGCCGCCGGGCGCCGGAAGCTTCGCCGGCGTCGAAGGCCAAGCTGAGGACGAGGTGATGGACTTCGGCGCCGTAAAGTCAGCGTTCCTCCGGGACACCGAAGGGAACGTCATTGCACTGAACGAGATGATGGGCTGGCCTCCGCACGAGTAGGGCCACCCCCTAGCGACCCGCCGCGTACCCCTGCGCACCGCGCGGATTGGCGGCGGCCTGCAGCACGCCTGTCAGAGGATCGCGCACGACGGCGGACAACCGTCCCAGCGCCCAATCACCAGCCCGCGTGATCCGGTGGCCGCGACGCTCCAAACCCGCAATGACGCCGTCGCCCAACCGGTCCTCCACCACGGCGCCGCCCGGCTCCCAGGTGCGGGGCCAGAATGACCCCGGCATCGACGTCGTATGGAACGTGGGCGCATCGATGGCCTGTTGCGGAGAGTAGCCGCCCACAATTGTCCGCAGCAGATATGGCAGCTGCCACTGATCCTGTTGGTCCCCGCCGGGCGAACCCAGCGCAGTCACCGCCCTGCCGTTCCGGAGCACGAGCGTTGGCGTCAGGGTGGTGCGGGGGCGCCTCCCCGGGGTCAGCGTAGACGGTGTTCCGGGTTCGAGCCAGGTCATCTGCAGCCGTGTGCCCAGGCAGAACCCCAGTTCGGAAATCGCCGGGGAGGACTGCAACCAACCGCCTGACGGAGTCGCCGAGATCATGTTTCCCCAGCGGTCCACAACGTCGATATGGCAGGTATCGCCGCGCGTCTCCCCGGTCGCCAGCACTGTCGGCTCACCCACGCCGGCACTCGAACGGCTCCCGCGAAGACCCGGCCCGGCGTCGTCGTTCGCGAGCGCCGGCGGCACATACTCCCTCCGCAGAGGCGGGTGGAACGGCTCGCGTCCCGGAACTTGGCCGGGCCGGAACTCGAGCGACGCCCGCTCCGTGATCAACGCACGGCGCGCGGCGGCATACTCGGCGGACAACAGATAGTCGAGCGGAACATCCGTATCGCCGTAGTAGGCCTCGCGGTCCGCGAGCGCCAGTTTCTGTGCCTCGAGGATGGTGTGCGCGCCAAGTTCGGTGGACGGGTCAAGGTATTCGTCGGCGAACCCGTCCAGGATCGCAAGGGTCTGCAACAGTGCCGGACCCTGACCCCAGGGGCCTGTCTTGGCGATCGTGTGGCCGCGGAATTCAATGGTGGCGGCGTCTTCGTATCCAGCCTCGAACGTCGCCAGATCGCTCATTACCAGCACGCCGCGGTGGTCTGCGCCGGACGAGTGCCTGTGCGGTGCCTGGACGGACCGCACCATCGCCGATGCGACGAAGCCCTCGCGCCATTCACGGCGGGCGGCATCGATACGCTCCTCCCGGGAGGACTCTGCTGCCCCCGCCTCCAGAAGCCGCTCAAGGGTCCGCGCGTAGGCAGGGTTACGGAACAACTCGCCCTCGGCAGGGACCCTGCCTTGCGGCATCCACAGTTCGGCCGACGTGGGCCAGTGCTCCCGGAACAGCCTGGAAACGGCCGCGACCGTTGCTCCAACGCGGCCCAGCACCGGATGGCCGTCCCGGGCATACCCGATTGCAAACTCCAGCACAGCCGGCAACTCCCACGTCCCGTGGTCGCGCAGCAGCAGAAGCCAGGCGTCGACGGCGGCGGGCACCGCAGCGGCGAGGGCACCCGAGCCGGGGACCAGTTCCAGGCCTTCCGAGCGATAGTGTCCGGGCGTTGCTCCTGCGGGCGCGGGACCCTGCCCCATCAGGACCATCGGTTGGCCTGGCGCCGCGGCGGTGACGAACACACCGGTCATATCCCCGCCCGGACCGTTCAGGTGCGGCTCAACAACGTGGAGCACAAACGCCCCTGCGGTGGCGGCGTCGAACGCATTCCCGCCGCGTTCCAGCACCGCCTGCGCGGTGGCCGTCGCGGTCCAGTGCGTGGAGGCGCTCATCCCGAAGGTCCCCCGCAGGGTGGGGCGCGTGGTGAACGGATCGGGCCGCGTGAAAGTCATGGGGTCCACTGTAGCCACGGCCTGCGTCTGGAGCGCGGCGCGGTTACTTGCCCAGGCCGGCCTTTCGCAGCGCTTCGGCCATGGCGGTGTTCACCGGAGCGGGCTTGGGCGGCGGCGTCCGCTTGGCGTCGGTACGGTCGTTGTTCCTCGCGGGTCGGCCATCATTCCGCGGCAGACGTGCATCCTTCCGCGGCTGACCGGCATCGCCACCCTGCCGCGGTGCACTGCTACCCTGCCGCGGTGCACTGCTGCCCTGCCGCCCACCGGCTGCAGCCAGCCGGCCGCCGGAAGGTGCCGGTTCGTCGTCGAGCCGCAACGTGAGCGAGATGCGCTTCCGCTCGGGATCGGCCTCGAGGACCTTCACCCTCACCACCTGTCCGGATTTCACCACTTCGCGCGGATCGGACACGAACCGGTTGGCCAGCGCGGACACGTGCACCAGCCCGTCCTGGTGCACGCCGACGTCCACGAACGCCCCGAACGCGGCCACGTTGGTGACCGTTCCCTCCAGGATCATCCCGGGCCGGAGGTCGGAGATCTTCTCGATCCCCTCCGAGAACTTGGCCGCTGCGAATGCCGGCCGAGGATCCCGTCCGGGCTTCTCCAGCTCGGAAATAATGTCCTGCACCGTGGGCAGGCCGAAGGCACCCTCAACGAAGTCCTGCGGGTTGAGCGCGGCGAGGCTGCCGGTACCCGCCGCTCCTAGGGCTGCCCTGCCGTCAGTTGCCCTTCCGCCTGCGGCGGCGAGGATCTTCCGCGCCACCGGGTAGGCCTCCGGGTGCACGCTGGAAGCATCCAGCGGCTCCGCTCCCCCGGTGATCCGCAGGAATCCGGCGCACTGTTCGAACGCTTTGGCGCCCAGCCGCGGCACCTTCTTCAGCTCGCTCCGCTTGGCAAACGGTCCGTGCTCGTTCCGGTAGGCCACAATGTTCTCGCTCAGCAGCGGTCCGACGCCGGCCACACGGCTCAGCAGCGCGGGAGACGCCGTGTTGACGTCCACCCCAACAGCATTCACGCAGTCCTCCACCACGGCATCCAGGCTGCGGTCCAGCTTCGCGGCGGTGACATCGTGCTGGTACTGCCCGACGCCGATCGACTTCGGCTCGATCTTCACCAGTTCGGCCAGCGGATCCTGCAGGCGCCGGGCGATGGACACGGCACCGCGCAGGGAAACATCCATGCCGGGCAGCTCGGCAGCAGCCAACGCGGACGCCGAGTATACGGACGCCCCGGCTTCCGACACCACCAGCTTTTCCGGCGCCCGGGTTCCCGGTGCCCCATTGCCCGTTTGCCCCGCCGCGGACCCCGCTGTTGGCTCCGTGGCTGATTCCGCGGAGAGCTTCTTGATCAGTTCGAGGGCAAGCTTGTCAGTCTCCCGGGATGCCGTCCCGTTGCCGATCGCCACGAGTTCGACGGCGTGCTGACGCGCCAGCCGGACCAGCGTGGCCAGGGCTTCGTCCCATTTCCGTGCCGGGGCGTGCGGGTAGACAGTGTCCGTGGCCACCACTTTGCCGGTGCCGTCCACCACCGCCACCTTCACACCGGTGCGGAGCCCGGGATCCAGCCCCAGGGTGGCCCTGTTTCCGGCCGGGGCAGCCAGCAGCACGTCGCGGAGGTTGGCGGCGAAAACCCGGACCGCTTCGTCTTCGGCGGCTGCGAACATCCGTCCGCGCAGGTCGGCCGTCAGCCGGGCCAGCACCCGCGAGCGCCATGCCACCTGCGCGGTCTGCAGGAGCCACTCGTCGGCGGGACGGCCGCGGTCCGCAACCCCGAGGAACCTGGCCACGGCGGATTCGTAGCGGCCGCGGGCGGCGGCCAGGGCGTCGTCGTCGGACGGTTCAGCCTCGGCGAGATCCAGCTCCAGCACCCCGTCCTTTTCCCCGCGAAGCAGCGCCAGGACGCGGTGCGACGGCATCCCGGACGGCACCTGCGAAAACTCGAAGTAGTCCTTGAACTTCTGGCCCTCGGTCTCCTGGCCCTTCTTCACCCGGGACACCATGCGGCCCTGGGTCCATAACCGCTCACGCAGTGTTGCGGCGAGGTCAGGGTCCTGCGCCACCCGCTCCACCAGGATTGACCGGGCACCCGCCAGCGCCGCGGCGGCGTCGTCAATGGAGTGTTCAGCGTTCAGGAACTTGGCGGCCTCGCGCTCCGGATCCAGCTCCGGGCGCTTGAGCAGCGCGTCGGCGAGCGGCTCCAGCCCCGCCTCGCGGGCGATCTGCGCCTTGGTCCGCCGCTTGGTTTTGAAAGGCAGGTAGATGTCTTCAAGGCGGGATTTGGTATCCGCATCGACGACGGCGGCCTGCAGTTCCGGCGTCAGCTTGCCTTGCGAGGCGATCGCCTCCAGGACGGTCCGACGGCGGTCCTCCAGTTCACGGATGTACCGCAGCCGTTCCTCGAGCTCGCGGAGCTGCGTGTCATCCAGGGTCCCGGTGGCTTCCTTGCGGTACCGGGCGATGAACGGAACGGTCGAACCGCCGTCGAGGAGGTCCACCGCCGCCTTGACCTGCCAGGCCTTCACTCCCAGTTCGCCGGCGATCTGGGCCGCGATCTGTTCCGCCACGGAGTCGGCGGTCTTGCCGGCGGACTTGCCGCCTGCCTGCGAGGCTGTCTGTCCGGCTGTCCCGCCGGCGGGTTTTCCGGGCATCACGGCAGCCGGAGTTGCAGGGGACGGGCTAGGACGCTGCGGGATGTGGTTCACCCAGAACATTTTGCCTTACCGGACCGACACTATGGCACGGGCTGTGCGAGATTGGGGCTACCGGGCCCGGTGCATAAGTGATGTAGTGGCAGTAGGAAGGCCAGCAACCAACGGAGGCGGTCCATCATGCAGGAGTTGCTCATCATCCTTCAGGACGGCTTTGAGGAGGACAATGTCACGGTCTTCGTTAACGGCAAGCAGGCCAGGCGCGACACCGATCTCTCCACCAACCCCCTGTTGGGCATTGCGGAGGAGGTCGCCATCGAGCTTCCGGCGCGCGGGGCCACCATCGGCGTCGAGGTCACCAGCCGGGGTCTGGCCGGAGGCGTCAAACTCAGCGGAAGGCCGAAGAGCCTCCTCGTGTCCATCGCAGAAGGCAAACTGGTGATTCGGGAGGGAACCGGACGCGAGGCCTTCCTGTAGCTTTGCGGTCAAATAGCTTTGCCGTCACCCGAGACTCGGTGCAAGGAAATGACGGCCGGTAAGGGACAAGCGCCGCGAACAGTTCGCGGCGCTTGTCGGTGGGCTTGGGTCCGTTGGCGCTTGGGTCAATTGCAGTCGGCAGTTGATCGCATTCGGCACTAGGCCATGTTCTCCATGGGCCGCTTGGCCGAAATGTGCTCCACCAGTTCGCCGACGCGCTCTTCCGAATAGTTGCGGGCAATATCGCCCTGGCTGATGATGCCCACCAGCTTGTGGTCGGAAATGACCGGCAGGCGCCTGACCTGGTACTGCTCCATCACTGCAATGGCTTCGTCGATATTGGCGTCAGCATCGATCCAGCGCAGATTGCCCTGGGCCAGGTCGATGGCCCTGACCTCCCTGGGGTCCAAGCCCTCGGCAACGCACCTGAGTACGATGTCGCGGTCCGTGATGAGTCCCCTGAGTTTGCCTTCGCTGCCACAGATCGGCAGCGAACCACAGTCAAGGTCGCGCATCATTACGGCCGCTTCCTGCAGTGTCTGGTCTTCCTTGACGCACTGGGCGTTGGTAGTCATGAATTCACGTACGACGCTCATCAGTCCTCCTTCATCGGTTGGGGTTCGACGCAGGGGCCCTCGGCTCCAGCGCCGATGCTGTCAGCCTACGCCCGGGCAAACGCCCTGACTAGGCTCAATCATGGTTCGCCGGATGGCGGTACCGGACGGCGCACCCGGGCCGGTTTTAGGCTCCATTTTGGAGTTCAAACAGGGCCGTGCGGGAGGCAAGATGAAGATGTCGTCCTACTCGGCGATGTCCTCGGCCCACAGTTCCGGGTAGTCGTGTTGGAACGTGAGCATCATGTCCACGCAGCGCTGGTCGTCCAGCACCACCACCTCCACACCACGCGAGCGCAGGAGGTCGAATTCGCCGGGGAACGTCCTGGCCTCACCCACCACAACCCTCGGAATCTTGAACTGGATGATGGTTCCCGTGCACATCGCGCACGGTGCAAGGGTCGTGTACAGAGTGGTGTCGCGGTAGCTCTTCTGCCGGCCCGCCGCCCGGAGTGCTGCCATCTCGCCGTGGGCGATCGGATCACCGTGCTGCACCCGTTCGTTGTGGCCGCTGGCGATCACCTCGTTCCCCCTCGCCAGCGCGGCCCCGATGGGGATGCCGCCTTCGCTAAGGCTCTGTTGCGCAGCCCGGACCGCAGCCTCGAACGCGGCTTCGTCGTATGCAGTGATGCCATTTTGCTTAGTCATGTTCCCCGGTTCAGTTCAGTATTCCGGTGCCCCGCCGGCAGCGGTGCAGCGTCCGTTGATTTTGTCTCAGGCACGCCCCTCAGACCCTACGCCGACAGCACGGGCCTGGACCAGACCAGCCCTTGCAGCCAAACCCGCCAATACTGTCAGGGGCCTTTGATACTTTGGCAATAAGACATCAACAGCAACACGACATCTACGGCAACGAGGCGCAGTGTTTCTTCTTGAACCGCAAGCACCGGATCTGGACCAGGACCTGGTTTTCTCCGCGAGCGATCTCGTCATCGCGGCCACATGCGAGTACCAGTTGCTGCGCAAGTTGGACGAAAAACTGGGCCGGTCCCCCAAAGCGGAGTTCGAGGCCGACGAGATGTTGGCCCGCACAGCGAAGCTGGGTGACATCCACGAGCACAAGGTCCTGGACAAGTTCCTGGACGAGTTCGGCCCGTGGGATCCCGCCACCGGCCGCGGCGTGTACGACGTCGCGCCCGCCACAGCCATGGACCGCGCCACCCTGCAGGCCAAGCATGCCGAATCCGTCGATGCGCTGCGGGCCGGGGCGGACGTCGTCTTCCAGGCGGCTTTCTTTGACGGCCGCTTCCATGGCCGATCCGACTTCCTGGTCAAACAGGCCGACGGCAGCTACGCCGTGTACGACACCAAGCTGGCCCGCCATGCCAAGGTGACGGCGTTGCTCCAGCTCGCCGCGTACGGCGACCAACTGCTCCACGCCGGCATTGCGCCGGACCCTGCGGTGACGCTGATCCTGGGTGCCACGGTGGAAACGCCCGGAGGCGGCTTCGACTATGTCCGGAGCAGCCACAAACTGGCGGACATCCTGCCGGTCTTCCGCGAGCGGAGGGACAGATTCCTGGTGCTCACTGCCGGCCACCGCAACCAGTCCGACGTCGTCAGGTGGGGCACGTCCGGCGTCGTGGCCTGCGGCCGCTGCGATTACTGCCAGGAACAAGTGAAAGCCACTGACGACCTCCTCCTGGTGGCACGGATGAACTCCGCCCAGCGGAAGAAGCTGCACGGGCAAGGGATCCTCACGGTCAAGCAGTTGGCCGACGCCACGTTGCCCGGAGCCAACGCGTCACTGCTGCGGATGCAGGATCAGGCCAGGATGCAAAGCAACGCCGGAACCGCGGAGGGATCCGTCAGCTACGTCAAAGACGGCGAACAGCACAGCATCGGCTACCGCGTGATCCCCGGGAACACACTGGCGGAACTTCCCCCGCCCAGCCCCGGAGACATCTTCTTCGATTTCGAAGGGGACCCGCTGTGGCAGGACAGCGGCACCGGAGTCTGGGGGCTTGAGTACCTCTTCGGAGTTATCGAAGCGCCGCCGGAACCGGATCGCCAGACCGTGTTCAAGCCCTTCTGGGCACACGACCGCGCCGCGGAGAAGGAGGCGTTCCTCGATTTCCTGGACTACGTGGAAGACAGGCGGCGCAGGTATCCGGACATGCACGTCTACCACTACGCCGCCTACGAGAAGACCGCGCTCCGCAAGCTGTCGGTGATGCACGTCGCCGGTGAGGACACCGTGGACAACTGGCTGCGGGACGGGCTCCTCGTGGACCTGTACCAGACCGTCCGGAACAGCATCCGCATCTCCGAAAACTCCTACAGCATCAAGAAACTCGAGCCGCTGTACATGGGCAGCAACCTCCGCTCCGGCGACGTGAAGGACGCCGGCGCCTCGGTTGTGGCGTACGCCGATTACTGCGAGGCGCGCGACGCCGGCCTGGCCGGGGATGCAGCGGCCATCCTCGCCGGCATCTCCGACTACAACGAATACGATTGCCTCTCCACCCTGGAACTGCGCAACTGGCTGCTGCGGCTGGCCGCCGAGCGCGGCATCGGGACCGCCCCGGGAAGCAAAAAGACTGCCGGAAATTTAGGCCAGACGGCACCTGACTCCGAGGACGGTGCCGCGCTCCAGCGTTCTGAGTCCGCCATCAGGGCTTTCCTGCACCGGGCGGCGGAGTCCCGCGCCGCGGGGACAACGGCCGGGTCCCTCGGTGCCGCTGTGGGGCGCGGCGAACCGGACCCTGATATTCAGGCCGTCGCCATGGTGGACGCGGCCGTGAGCTACCACCGCCGCGAGCGCAAGGCGTTCTGGTGGGCCCACTTCGACCGCTGCGAAAACGGACCCGACACCCATCAGCAGGACCGCAACGTTTTCCTCGTTGAGGAGGCCCGCATCCTCGGTGACTGGCAAAAGGTCGGCACCAGGCTCCCGGAGCGCAGGGTGCAGCTAACAGGCACGGTGAGTGCCGGTTCGGACCTCCGCGAGGGCAGCACGTGGTTCCGCATGTATGACCGTCCGCTGCCGGCCGGCCTGGAGGGAACGGGAAGCGACGGTTCCGGGCGCAACGGCTTGTTCGGGACGGAGGTCCTGGAACTCGGCCACGAGGACGGCAGGGATGTCGTGGTGATCCGCGACAGGCTGCCCCGGAAGATCGAGCCTCACAACAGGCTGCCCATCGCACTCACCGAGGACCAGCCTGTCCCCACCAAGAGCCTGGAGGAGGCCCTGGCGCGGCTGGCTGACCAGGTGGCGGCAGGGCTTCCGGACGGCACCGCCGCGGCGCCGGGGAAACCTGTCTTCCGGAAGCATCCGGCCTTGGATCTGGTGCGCCGGGTTCCGCCGCGGCTGGTGACAGGCGGGCCGCTGCCCGCGCCGGCCGGTGGCCCGGACCGCTTCATCGACGCCATCACGGCTGCAGTGGAAGCGCTCGACCATTCGTATCTGGCAGTCCAGGGTCCGCCGGGCACGGGCAAGACACACGTCGGCTCGCATGTCATTGCCCGGCTCGTGGCCCGCGGCTGGAAGGTGGGCGTTGTGGCCCAGTCGCATGCGGTGGTGGAGAACCTGCTCTGCACGGCCGTGGACAAGGCCGGAGTGGACCCCCGCAGGGTCGCCAAGGATGTCAAGCACGACGGTTCCCTGCCGTGGCATCATCGGGACGCCGCCGATGTGGACAGGCTGCTCAGCACTCCGGGCGGGGCCCTGGTGGGCGGCACGGCCTGGACCATGACCGGTGCCACGGTGCCCGCGGGGTCCCTGGACCTCCTCGTGATCGACGAAGCAGGGCAGTTCTCGCTCGCCAACACCCTGGCTGTTGCCCAGGCCAGCCCGCGGCTGCTGCTGCTGGGCGATCCGCAGCAGCTCCCCCAGGTCAGCCAGGGCACGCATCCCGAGCCGGTTAACGAATCCGCCCTGGGCTGGATCTCGGCCGGCCATGCCACGCTTCCGCCGGAGCTCGGCTATTTCCTGGCCGACTCGTGGCGGATGGCATCGCCGCTGTGCGCTGCCGTGTCCGAGCTCTCGTACGAGGGCCGGCTGCAGTCCGCCGGCGCGGCGGACCTGCGCTTCCTGGACGGCGTTCCCGCCGGTATCGAAACGGTCATGGTGCCGCACAGCGGCAACATCACGTCCTCGGTAGAGGAAGCTGCCGAAGTGGTGCGGCAGGTCGGCAGGCACCTGGGACTGACGTGGCACGACGAAGCCGGCAGCCTGCCGCTGGGGCCGGAAGACATCCTGGTGGTGGCGGCCTACAACGCCCAGGTGAACCTGATCCGGGATGCCCTGGACGCTGCCGGCCACACAGCGGTCCGTGTGGGTACCGTGGACAAGTTCCAGGGCCAGGAGGCGGCTGTGGTGATTGTGTCCATGGCCTGTTCAGCGGTAGCCGAGGCTCCGCGCGGCATGGAGTTCCTGCTCTCCCGGAACCGGATCAACGTCGCAGTGTCCCGCGGGAAATGGCGCGCTGTGGTGGTGCGGGCCCCGGAGCTGACCAACTATCTGCCCACTCATCCGGAGGGCCTCGAACAGTTGGGCGGCTTTATCGGGCTCTGCCAGCGGTCTGTTTCTTCGTAGCGGCTTCTACCTGGCGGCGATCAGCAGCGCCTCATCCAGCACCCTGCCGAAGTTCGCGGCGTCGTGCGCGAAGCGGCCAAGGAAGAGCCCGGACAGGCCGCCGAGCCGGGGCAGCAGGCCGGGTTTGGCAGAACCGCCGTAGATGACCGGAAGATCCTGAAGTCCGTGCACGGCGAGCAGGGCGCGGAGGTGACTCCCGACGTCGGACACGTAGCCGGCGTCAGCCGGCTCGGCGGCGCCGATGGCCCAGACAGGTTCGTAGGCAATGATGAGGCGCGAGGCCAGCGCCCAGTCGCCGCCAACCGCGGCCTTGATCTGCCGGTACACGAAGCCGGCGGCAGGGGCGCCGCCGGCAGCAGGCTCACCGACTGAGAGTTCACCGACGCAGAGCAGCGGCGTCAGCCCGGCGTCGTCCGCGGCGCGTACCTTGAGCGCCACCACCGCGTCGTTTTCGCCGAAGTGGGCGCGGCGTTCTGCGTGGCCGATCTCCACCAGACGGACGCCGAGCTCGGCGAGCATGGACGGCGCCACCTCACCGGTCCACGGCCCGTCGGCCCAGCCGCAGTTCTGCGCGCCCAGGAGCAGCGGTGACCCGTCCAACACCCCGGCAGCTGCGGGGAGCACCGGGAAGGACGGGATGACAAACGGGACAACCCGCCCGGCCGCGAGGGCCGGACGGGAGTCCACTTGGTGCCGCAACTGCTCCAGCCAGTCCAGGCTGTCCCGGTATCCCAGGTACATCTTGGTGCTGACGCCCACGTAGATGGTGCGGTCGTGGGCATCCGGTCGTGCCGTAAGGGAACCCGGGGACTGGCTGGCTGAAGCGTGCTGCATGTGTCTTGCTTTCTCGCTGGGGCGGAGACTGACGGCCGCTTTGCTGGTGACGGCTCCGGGGCTTGCGGCCGAAGATTCCTTCCGGAACCTACTTCTCCAACAGTTCGTCGGCCTTGTTCTGGAACCGTTTGGTGGCGTACATCATGACCGCGGCCACGAACGGCAGGACGCCAAGGGCGTAGACTCCCATCGTTCCGGTGTCGGACGCCGTGACCTGGTTGACCGTGGTGCGCAGGATCGGAGCGACGAAGCCGCCCAGGTTGCCCAGCGAGTTGATCAGGCCGATGCCCGCAGCGGCTGCCGTTCCGGTGAGGAACGCCGTCGGGTAGGACCACGCGATGGGTCCGATCGACAGGAAGCTGCAGACGGCCAGGGTGATGAAGATGATGCCGAGCGCCGGCATGTGGTTAGCTCCGGCCCAGGCCGAGCCGAAGATGCACAGGCCGGTGGAGATGAACAGGCCGGTGCCCCAGACACGGCGGCGGACTATGGTGTTGGCAGCCTTGCCGATGAAGTAGCAGGCGAAGATGCCGAAGAACCACGGGATGGCTGCCAGCAGGCCCACCACGATGCCCACCTTCTGGCCGGTCAGCTGGGCCACCTGCTGCGGCAGGTAGAACGTCACGCCGTAGACCGCTATCTGCAGGCAGAAGTAGATGGCCGTGAAGTACCAGACCTTGCGGTTCTTCATGGCGGCAAGGACACCGCGGGGGCCGTTTTCTTCCTTGACTGTGTCCTCCAGCGCCATGACGTCCAGCAGCGCCTTCTTTTCGCCCGGGTTCAGGAACTTTGCGTCCTGCGGGCTGTTGATCAGGAAGAAGTAGGCCGCGATGCCGGCCAGGACCGCAAGCATGCCTTCGACGAAGAACATAACCTGCCAGCCGGCCACACCGGGAACCTGGTCGCCGATGTTGATCAGCCAGCCCGACAGCGGGGCGCCCATCATCTGGGAGAACGGCTGGGCAAGGTAGAAGATGGCGAACATCTTCACGCGTACCTTGTTCGGGAACCAGGCCGCCAGGAACATGATGACGCCCGGGAACAGGCCCGCCTCAGTCACGCCGAGCAGGAAGCGCAGGACGATGAAGGAGGTCTCGCCCTGGACGAAGGCGAAGCACGCGGACACGATTCCCCAGGTGATGGCGATGCGTGCCAGCCACATCTTGGCGCCGAACTTGGTCAGGAGCAGGTTACTGGGGATTTCGAACAGTGCGTAGCCGATGAAGAAGATGCCTGCGCCCAGGGCGTATGCACCGGCCGTGATACCGCGGTCCACTTCGAGCGCGGCTTCAGCGAAGCCCACGTTGGTGCGGTCCAGGAAAGCTACGACGTACAGGATGACGAGCATCGGCATGAGCCGGAACGAGGCCTTGGAAATCGCCGATTTGAGGATCGGCGAATCCAGGAGCTCCTTGGTGGAAGTTGCTGTTAGGGACATCAAAACTCCTCTTTGAGTAAATCAGTTGCGAACGAAAGTGGGCCCCTCGGGTCCTAGCGGGAGAACGCGATGATGAGGACGCCGGCGATGCAGGCAAGGATGCCGACGGCGAGGTAGATCCGGCGTTCACGGCTCCAGGACCTGAGCCCGGTCACCTGGGGTGTTGCTGGTTTGTGCTGTGCCATGGCTGTCCGTTCCTAGTGCATGTAGAGGCCGCCATCGACATTCAGCGTCTGGCCGGAGATGTACCCGGCGTCCTCGCTGATGAGGAAGGCGATGGCTGCCGCGATGTCGCGCGTGGATCCGACCCGGTTGACCACGAGGTCCTTGGTCAGTTCGTCCTTGCGTTCCTGGCTGAGGGTGCCGCCCATGATGTCGGTGTCGATGGGGCCCGGGGAGATGGCGTTGACGGTGATGTCGTACTCCCCCAGTTCGCGGGCGGTGGAACGGGTCAGCCCGATCACGCCGGCCTTGGCCACCGAGTAGGGCGTCTTGGAGAAGGTGCCGCCGCCGCGCTGGGCGGACACGGAGGAGATGTTGACGATGCGCCCGATCCGGTGCTTCACCATGGATTCGGCCACGCGGCGGGTGGCGTAGTGGACGCCGTTGAGGTTGATGTTCAGGACGCGGTCCCATTCGGCGGCGTCCAGTTCCAGGTACGGAACCGGCGAGCTGACGCCGGCCACGTTGGCGAGGGCCACGACCTGCGGCAGTTCCGCTTCGATGGAATCAATGGCTGCGCGGACGGAGGCTTCGTCGCCGACGTTGGCTCCGACGCCGCAGGCCTGGACGCCGTACTGGGCGGCGAGTTCCTTGGCGGCGGCCTTGCACAGGGCGTCGTCGAGGTCGATGATGCCGATGTTCCAGCCCTGCGCGGCGAGGTAGTTGACGGTGGCCCGGCCGATGCCGCGCTCGGAGACGGCGCCGGTGACGATTGCCGTGCGTTCTGCGGGGAAAGTGCTCATGGTTGCTCCTGGAAAGGTGAAGAGTGAGGGGAGATCAGTTGATGGGGGCCGGCCCGAGGTCGTCGATCAGCTTCTGCATGGCCACGTAGGCCTTGTTGCGGTAGGCGATCAGTTCGGGGGTGCGCTCGGCCGGGACGTTGAGGAAGCCTGCGCCCGTCTTGGTGCCCAACTTCCCGGCGTCCACCAGGTCGCTGAGGATCTTCGGGGTGGCGAACCGCTCCGGGAAGTCGGTCTGGAGGGACTTGTAGCAGAAGTTGTACACATCCAGCCCGGCCATGTCCGCGATGGCGAACGGTCCGAAGAACGGCAGCCGGAAGCCGAACGTGGTGCGGACCAGGGTGTCCACGTCGTCCGCGGTCGCGATGCCCTGCTCCACCAGCTGCGCGGCTTCGTGGAACAGCGCGTACTGCAGCCGGTTGAGCACGAAGCCGGTGACGTCCTTGACGACGGCGGTCTGCTTGCCGGCGGCGTGCACCAGGTCGCGGACGGCGCCGACGGTGCCGGCCGAGGTGCCGGCGTGGGGGATGATCTCGACGCCGGGGATGAACGGCGAGGGGTTGGAGAAGTGCACGCCCAGGAAGCGCTCCGGATTGGTGACCGGCTCCGACAGTTCGGCGATGGAGATCGTAGAGGTGTTGGAGCCGATAATGGCGTCCGGCCGGGCTGCTGCGCTGATGCGGGCCAGGGTCTGGTGCTTGATGGCGATGACCTCGGGAACGGCTTCCTCGATGAAGTCGGCGTCCGCCACGGCTTCCTCGATGTCCTTGGCGGCCCAGAGGTTCTGCTTCAGGATCTCGGTGGAACCGGCGGGGAAGAGGCCGTCCGCCACGAACTGGTCCGACTCCGCCAGGAGCCTGTCGTAGTTGCTTTGCGCCACCTCGGCGGACACGTCGGCGAGTGCCACGCGGGCCCCGCCGAGGGCCAGGACCTGTGCGATCCCGCCGCCCATGTAGCCGGAGCCGACGACGGCGATCTTCCGGGCGCTGTTTGCCGCGGTGGTGGCTGCGGTGGGGGTGCTTGCTGTTTCGGTCATGATCAGATTGCCTTCGTGTAGTCGGGCTCGTAGGAGCAGATAGCGTCCACCTTGGCGGCGGAGGATGAGGTCTCATCGAAACGGTAGTCGAGCCATTCGCCCACCAGCTTCTTGGCCAGTTCCAGGCCGATGACGCGCTGGCCCATGGTGAGGACCTGTGCGTTGTTGCTCAGCACGGAGCGTTCCACGGAGTAGCCGTCGTGGGCGGTGACGGCGCGGATCCCGGGTACCTTGTTGGCTGCGATGGCCACCCCCAGCCCGGTACCGCAGATCAGCAGCGCCCGGTCCGCTTCGCCGTTGGCCACCTTGCGGGCGGCGTCGACGGCGACGTGCGGGTACGCGGTCGAGTCGTTCGCCCCGACGCCCACGTCCAGAACGGACGCCACGCGGCTGTCCATTTCCAGGAGCGCCTTCAGTGCTTCCTTGTATTCGACGCCGGCTTCATCGTTGCCGATGACGATGCGCCATCCGGCCGCAGTGCTGGTGCTCATGGGTGTGCTCCATTTCCGGCCGCAGCGGCCAGGTGGGAATCAGACGGTTGTGAATCAGTCAGTTCGGAATCGAGGTAGTTCGAGATCCGGGCGGCGATCAGCCCGAAGGACACAGCGCCGGGATCGGGATGGCCCAGGCTCTTTTCCGCCAGCGGCCGTGCCCTGCCCTTGAGTGGCCGGAGCGAAGCGGTGGCGTCCGCGGCCTCCTGTGCAGCAGCCGCTGCTGAGGCGAGCGCCGGGCGTACCGGGGTGCCGCCGTCGAACGCGGTGAGGAATACGTCCCGGAAGGGAAGCAGCGCGTCCACCATGGTTTTGTCCCCCGGTTCGGCCTTGCCGAGTTCGGTGATGGCGTCCACGAAAGCCGTGACGGCGGCCGCAGCATCCTCGCCGCGGTACGCGTTCCTGTTGCCAAGCGCGAGTCCGGCAGCGATCACCGCGGATCCCCACAGGGCTCCGGAGGTTCCACCGGCGCGTTCGCTCCAGGCTTCCCCGGCGGCGGTCAGGACGCGTTCCGCCGATGCCCCCGCCGCCGAGGTTTGCTGTGCCGCGGCGGCTGCCGCGTCCACGCCGCGGCGCATGCCGATGCCATGGTCGCCGTCGCCCGCGATGGCATCCAGGTTGCCCAGTTCCTCTTCATGTTCGACGACGACGCCCTGCACCTGGGCGAGCACGGCGGCTGCCAACCGGCCCAATTCTGCTGCTGCCGCCGTCGTTTCCTCCGATGCGGCAGCCACCGCGGCCTCCGGTCCGGCCAATTCGCGGCGCGCCCGCGGAGCGAGGTTGCCCTTGCGGAAGGCCGGAGTGTCGGCCGGAGCTGCCCAGAACTGTTCCAGTTCGTCGTCCAGCCACAGCAGGGTCAGGGAGAGCCCGGACATGTCCAGGCTGGTGACCAGCTCGCCGCATTCCGGTTCCACCACCGTCAGGCCCGCCGCGGTCAGGAGCTTTTCGACCTTGCCGAACAGCAGGAACAGCTCGTCGTATTTGACCGTGCCCAGGCCGTTGACGATGGCCACCACGCGGTTCCCGGCGTCGTCGGGCTTGTCCGCGAGGAGCCGGGAGACGAGCAGTTCGGCGAGTTCGGAGGCGGTGGGCATGGGGTGCTCGGAGATCCCCGGCTCGCCGTGGATGCCCAGGCCCAGCGACATCTGGCCGGCCGGCACATGGAACAGCGGTGCCTCTGCGCCCGGGAGGGTACAGCCGTCGAACGCCACGCCGAGCGAACGGGTCCGGTAGTTGGTGCGGATGGCGAGCCGCTCGACGGCGTCGAGGTCCAGGCCCGCTTCGGCTGCCGCGCCGGCGATCTTGAAGACCGTCAGGTCCCCGGCGATGCCGCGGCGCTTTTCGATCTGGTCCAGCGGCGCGCTGGCGATGTCGTCCGTGACGACGACTGTGCGGGTTTCGATGCCCTCCGCGTTCAGCCGCAGCTGGGCCTGGCCGAAGTGGAGCACGTCACCGGCGTAGTTGCCATAGCTCAGCAGCACGCCGCCGCCGGCATTGGCCGCTTTGGCCACCCGGTAGACCTGGCCGGCTGCCGGGGACGCGAACATGTTGCCGCAGGCCGATCCGGCGGCAAGGCCCGGTCCCACCAGGCCAGCGAAGGCAGGGTAGTGTCCGGAGCCGCCGCCCACCACCAGGGCCACCTGGCCGGCAGGCACCTCGGTGGAGCGGACGACGCCGCCGTCCACCCGGGCAACGTACCCGCGGTTGGCCGCCACAAAGCCGTCCAGTGCCTCATCCGCGAAGTCAGCGGGGTTGTCGAAGATCTGGGTCATGGTTCCTCATTGAATCCGTGTTGGGAAAGCAGGGCTGGGAGTCTGGAGTGGTGCGGCCGCCCCCGAATGGCGTGCCGGCCGCACCACGTGTTGGGTCAGACGCCGGCGAGTTCGACGGCGGACGGCTGCTGCCGCCCCTGGGCCACCTGGCTCTGGCCGAGCGCGTAGCCGTCGGTCTTCGGGAGGACGTGGCGGCGCAGGTAGTCCTGGTTGCTGGCGGTCACGCTCAGGCCGTCTCCGCCGTAGTGCTCGGTGCAGAGGATGCCCTGGAACCCGACGGAAAGCGCCAGTTTGAAGGCTTCGCGGTAGTTGATGAGGCCGCTTTCCATCGGTGCCGGCATGGTGACGTACATGTCGCGGGCTGCGTCCTCGTCCCGGATGTAGTTCTTCATGTGCCAGTAGTTGGAATACGGCAGGGTCTTGGCCACCATCTCGCGCCAGTCCTCGACGGGCCGGTGCAGCCGGATCAGGTTGCCGAGGTCCGGATTGAGGCCGACGTTTGAGAGGCCGATGTCCTGGACCAGCTGCACGGACGAATCCGCGGTGCCCAGGTAAGTGTCCTCGTACATTTCGAGCGAGAGCAGGACGCCCACCTCGGCGGCGTGCCGGCCGAGTTCGCGGAGGCGGGTGACGGCATTGCCCCAGGCTTCCTTGTCCCCCACCGGGTCCTTGTGGCCTTCAACCGTCCAGAACCACAGCTGCCTCTGCTGCTCGGGCGTGATGGCCTGGTGGAGCCCGAAGGAGACGACTTCGCAGCCCAGCTCGGCGGCGGCGTCGATGGTGCGGTGGCTGTATGCCAGATTGGCTTCCCAGTTGCCTTCCTCGATGACGCTGCGGCGGATCGCGGAGATCACCGGGATGCCGATACCGACGGTGGCCGCCGTCTGCTTGAACTCGGCAAGGCGCTCCTTGCTCAGGTCCCCGGGGCGCACCCAGCTGTCCGTGAGGTCTGCATGGGCGAACCCGGCGTCCTTGACCTCGGTGAGGACCTCCGCCCAGGCCGAAGCGTCGGCGTCGTTGATGGGGGTTCCCTGGGCGTCGGCGCCCGGGAACTGCAGCAGGGCCGCGGTAATGGGCCAGTTCTCGGCTGTGTAAGCCATGATGTTCACTCCTTTGTGCGAATCCTGTTTCCTATAGGATTTACTATCGAAAGAGAGTTGTCAAGGGTCACACTTGGGGTGGGTCAGCCCAACTAGGTAGCAGCAGGTGTCGTTTTGAGGCTCCAAAACGACACCTGCTGCTACCTAGTTGGGCGGGCGGGCTTAGCTTTCCGGCGCGTCAGCGATGGCGCGGCCGCGGACCTTCCGGACGTGCTCGGCCATGGCGGAGGCGGCCTTTTCGGGTTCACCCGTGGACAGCGCGTCCAGGACAGCTTGGTGCTCGGCGATGGCGTTTTCCGCATCCGTGATGCCGACGCCGCCGAACAGCCGGAACCGCTGAACCTGGCCTCCCAGCGCAGCATAGGCGGCCACCATGAACTGGTTTCCGGTTTGTTCGGCGATCAGCCGGTGGAAGCGTTCGTCGGCCTCGAGGTAGTCACGGTATTCAGCGAACGACGGTCCCCGCGGCGCAGTCTTCAGGTCGGTCACGGCCTGTTCAAGCTGGGCGAGCCGTTCCGGGGTCAGCCGTGCACAGGCGAGGCGGGCGTTCACCGGTTCAATGGCGAGCCGGGCCTCCATCAGCTCGGCAAAGTCCTCGCGGGTGAAAACCGGCGCCACGCGGTAGCCCTTCAGGGCCACGCGGCGGACCATGCCGGTGTGCTCCAGCCGGGCCAGCGCTTCGCGGACCGGCGTGGGCGAAACGTCGAGATCCCGCGCGGTTCCGTCAATGCTGACGGTGGCGCCCGGCTCGAGCCTGCCATCCATCAGTGATTCCAGCAGCTCCTCGTAGACGTGGTCGGCCAGCACTTGGCGGCTCACAGGCCTACCTTTGCGGGTGCCGGAACTGTTGATCTGGGACGGACGCTGCATGTTCAGATCCTATAGGGCTGGCACGAAGCAGCTCGTATGGACACCCATGGAAACGACAACGCGGGGTCACATCCTGTCCCATAGCCTCAGGCCATAGGACTCGATGCGACCCCGCGTTGCTTTGTGTAGCTGGGAGCTAAGACGCTAGTTCCGGGACTCCTCGTAGAAGGGGTAGTCGGTGTAACCTGCCGCGTCATCGCCGTAGAAGGTCGCTTGGTCCGGCTCGTTGACCGGCAGGTCCTCGCGCCAGCGGCGGACGAGGTCCGGGTTGGCGATGGCCGGCCGTCCCACGACCACTGCGTCGGCATGACCGTCGGCAACGAGGGAGATGGCTTCATCGCGGGAGGTTACGACACCGAAGCCGGTGTTGACGAGGAACGTGCCCCTGAAGCGGGTCTTCAGGTCCTGGACCAGTTCGCCGGCCGGTTCCTTGTGGAGGATGCTCAGGTAGGCAAGGTTGAGGGGCGCGATCGTGTCTACGAGCACTTCGTAGGTTGCGCGGACGTCGGCGGGGTCGTTCTCCGCGATCCCCTGGACGCCGTGTGCTGGTGAGATCCGGATCCCCACGCGGTTTCCGCCGAGCGCTTCGACGACGGCGTTGACGGTTTCGATGACGAACCGTGCCCGGTTCTCGGGGGACCCGCCATAGCCGTCCGTCCGAACGTTGGTGTCCGGCGCAAGGAATTCGTGCAGCAGGTAACCGTTGGCCGAGTGCAGCTCAACGCCGTCGAACCCTGCCTCGATGGCGTTCCGTGACGCCGTCACGATTTCCTGGATCACCACGGGCACCTCATCGGCGGTCAGCTCGTGCGGCACGGGGTGCGCCTGCTTGCCCTTGTACGTACGGGTTTCAGCCTCGAGGGCGATGGCGCTCGGAGCGACGACCTGGTGGCCGCCGTTGATGTCCTCGTGGGAGACCCGGCCGCCGTGCATGATCTGGGCGAAGATCCGGCCGCCTTCGGCATGGACAGCGTCCGTGACCTTCTTCCAGCCGGCAACCTGTTCGGTGGTGACGATGCCGGGCTGCCCCGGGTAGGACCGGCCGGCGGGGCTGGGGTAGGTGCCCTCGCTGACGATCAGGCCAAGCGAAGCTCGCTGGCGGTAGTGCTCCACAACGAGCGCACCGGGCACGCCCTCCTCGCCGGAGCGGAGGCGGGTGAGCGGCGCCATTACCAGGCGGTTGGGCAGTTCGAGCTCGCCGAGAGTCATGGGGGAAAACAACATGCGCGGTTCCTTTCGAAGCGGATGGGGTCCACTGATCTCAACTGGGGCGCGCGTGCAACTATTCCGCATGAGACGGGGATCACTAGGGGTGCACGATGATCTTCACCGCCGTGTCGTTGTGGTTGATGAGCGTATCGAAGCCCTTGTCCACCAGGTCCTCGAGGGCAATTCGTCCGGTGATGAAAGGTTTGAGATCCACTTTCCCTTCCTGGACCAGCTTGATGGCCGCCGCATGGTCGCCCCGGTAGGCAATGGTGCCGCGCAGGTCGATTTCCTTGAGGACGATCTTCTGCATGTCCACCGTGGCCGGGCGGCCCCAGATGGACACGTTGACCACCACACCGGCAGGCTTCACGACGTCGAGCATGGTGTCCAGCACCGCGTTCACCCCCGCGCACTCAAAGGCTGCGTCAGCACCGGTCCCGCCGGTCAGCTCGAGCACCCGAGCCTTGACGTCGTCACTGCTTGGGTCGATCACATGATCCGCGACGCCGGACGACGTCGCCTTCTCTTTGCGCGCAGCGGACAGCTCGGTCACCACGGTGGTGACGCCGATCCCTTTCAGGACAGCCGCCGTGAGTAGTCCGATGGGGCCCGCACCGCCGACGACGGCGACGTCCCCGGCTTTGAGGCCGCTCCGGCCGACGGCGTGATAGGCCACCGCGAGGGGTTCGATGAGCGCAGCTTCGTCGAGTGGAATATCGCCGACGGGGTGGACCCAGCGTGAGTCGACCACGATCTTTTCACTGAGTCCCCCGCCGCCGCCGGCCAGCCCAATGAAGCCCAACTGTGTGCACAGGTTGTAGTTGCCCTCCCGGCACGGGCCGCACTCGTCACAGACGAAGTAGGGTTCCACCACCACACTGTCGCCCACGGAGAGCCCGGTAACGCCCTCCCCCAGTTCTTCCACAGTGCCGGAGAACTCATGACCCAGGGTGACGGGGGCGGCCTCGTGTGACAGCCTGTGGGGGTGCCCGGGCGGCGGGGTGAAGATGGGACCTTCCAGGAATTCATGGAGGTCTGTTCCGCAGATCCCGCACCAGGCGACGGCGATCTTCACGGCTCCGGGGCGCAACCCCGGCTCCGGAATGTCTTCGATCCGGAGATCCTCGCGGGCGTGGAATCGTGCTGCTTTCATGATGGTTTTCCTTCGCATTACGGGCCGTGGATGCACCCGGCCAGGCGCATCCACAGCATGTCGTTGGATTGTCACAGAAGGGGCCGCACCCTCAGTGTGGTTCCCGGGATGGTGATTGTCACGGCCCGTCAGGGTCAGCGCGCGTGGTGGGTGGGCTGGAGTTCGTAGACCGGCGTCGGCAGTCCCTCCATCCGGGCCTTCAGCTGAAGCGCCAGGTAGTTGGAGTAGTGGCGGCTCTGGTGCAGGTTGCCGCCATGGATCCAGAGACTCTCAACATTGGTGGGCTTCCACATGTTGCGCAGTTCGCCCTCCCATGGGCCCGGGTCCTTGGGCGTGTCCGACCCGTACCCCCAGCACTTGCCGACGGCGTCCGCCACCTCGGGCGAGACCAGGTCGGCCAGCCACCCGTTCATGGAACCGTAACCGGTGGCATAGATGATGACGTCGGCTTCAAGCTCCGCCCCGCTGTCCATGACTACGGCATTGCCGGTGATCTTGCTGACCTGGCCGTTCGCGAGCTTGACCCGTCCGTCGATGATCAGCTGGGAGGCACCGACGTCGATGTAATAGCCGGAGCCGCGCCGCAGGTATTTGAGGAACAGGCCGGAACCGTCGACCCCGAAGTCCAGGTCGAAGCCGGCGGCCTCAAGCTGGGAGTAGAACCCGGCGTCGCGCCTGGCCATCTCCTGGTAAACCGGAATTTGGGCTTCCGGCAGGATCCGGTACGGCAGGGACGCGAACAGGAGGTCGGCTTTCTCCGTGGTGACGCCGTTGGCGAGCGCCTTCTCGGAGTACAGGTCGCCAAGCGCGAGATCCATCAGCGATTCGCTCCGGGCAATGTGCGTGGAGGACCGCTGCACCATGGTGACGTCCGCGCCGTGCTCCCAGAGATCGGCGCAGATATCGTGCGCGGAGTTGTTGGAGCCGATCACCACTGCCTTTTTGCCCGTCCAGTCTCCACCGCCCGGGTGCTTGGACGAGTGGTACTGCTGCCCCAGGAACGACTCGGCGCCGTCGAACGCTGGAACGTTCGGGTAACCCGAGACGCCCAAGGCGAAGACGAGCTGTTTGGGCCGCAAGGTGACCGGTTCGCCGTCGCGCACTACCTCAACGATCCATTCCTGGGTCGCTTCGTCGAAGCGGGCGTTGGTGCATTCGGTCCTGGACCAGTAGTTAAGCTCCATAATCCGGGTGTAGTGCTCCAGCCAATCTCCGATCTTGTCCTTGGCGGCAAAGACCGGCCAGTCGTCCGGGAACTTCATGTACGGCAGGTGGTCGTACCAGACAGGGTCGTGCAGGTGGAGGGACTTGTAGCGGTTCCGCCACGAATCGCCGGGTTTCTCGTTCTTCTCCACGATGATGGTGGGCACGCCAAGCCTACGGAGCCGCGCACCCAGTCCGATCCCGCCCTGTCCGCCGCCGATGATCACGGTGTACGGCTGATCCTCATAGCCGAGCCTTGCCGCCTCCTCCTCCTTGAGTTCCAGCCAGGACTTGCGGCCCTTGCTGATCTGGTGCGCCACGCCCTTCTCCCGGTTGGGGCCCTTCTTTTCCTCGAATCCTTTGAGCTCCTGCATGGTGGTGAGCAGGGTCCAGCATTTGCCGTTGCGTAGCCGCAGGTGGGCATAGCCCCGCGCCTGGGCGGTTTCGAAGTTCACCCACGCCTCGGTGTTCGCGGCGTCTCCGGTGGCATCCTCGGCGAGTTTCCAGTTGCCGGGCCGGACGTCGCCGAGCGTGGTGTCCAGCATGCGCTGGATTTCCGCTTTGCCCTCCAGTGTTTTGAGGTTCCAGGTGAACGATACGAAGTCGCGCCAGTACGAATCGTCCTCGAACAGTTGCAGGGCGGCATCGGTGTTGGTGCTGCGCAGCGCCTCATCGAACTGCGCCAGCCAGGCCTCCACGATGCCGTTTGGTGTCTCAGGCATGATTCCTCTTTCCTTTGCTTTCAGTGAGCCACTCCCGGTCCGCCTCGCCATGACCGCCCCGTGACCCGCATCACAAGTAAAAGACGCCGAGGGTTACAATCGAGTGACATGGCCTCTCCCCCGTTCCTTCGAGCTGTTTGCCGTGGGAACTGTTGGAGAGTGGCCTCCGGTTTTTGGCCGGATCGATTCGATGACGAGTTGGGAGATTGCGGATGCGGACGGGCACCGGCGCGGCCACCTATCTTCCTGACCTGAGGTTTACCGCGCCGGCGGAGTACGCACGCACGCTGCGCAAGGCCCATGAAGCCACGATTTCGGGCAATCCTGATCCGTTCCTTTCGCCGGGCATCATCAAGTCCTGGCAGCGATCGCTGGCACTGGGGATCGACCCGGATCAACACCGCCCCGTTCACCGGCACGACGTGTCGGAGGCGCGCTCGCTCAGCACCGGGCACCGACTGGCCTCCGTGATGCCGGCCTTGTCGCAGCTGCTGGCCGACGAGTCCGCCGCGGGCCGCCATCTGCTGATCGTCACGGACCGGCAGGGCGAGGTGCTTTGGCGTGTTGGCAGCCGGCAGGCGCTGCGGCTGGCCGATTCCCTGGAGTTCGTTGAGGGGGCCGACTGGTCCGAATCCGGCGTCGGGACCAACGCCATCGGCGAGGCCTTGGTGACCGGCGCACCGGCGCAGTTATTCAGTGCCGAACACCTGCTGCGCACGCATCACGACTGGGCCTGCACGGCAGCGCCGATTCGCGATCCGTTCACGGGCGAAGTCGTGGGAGTGCTTGATGTGTCCGGCCCGTTTGAATCGGTGACACCGGACAGCCTCCGCATGGTGCGCTGCGGTGTTCGGCTGGCGGAGGAGCTGCTGAAGACGGCCGGCACCCCGGCCGCAGGCCACCTCCTGCGGCCGCCCGCGAGCGCGGTGCGCTCAACGCTGATGCTGAGGTTGCTGGGTGACACTCCCAGCGCCGAGGTCGACGGCGGTGCCCGGCTTCCGCTGACTCTTCGCCGCGCGGAGATCCTGGCTCTGCTGGCATCCCGGACCCAGGGGTGGAGCGCCGACGAACTGGCGTATCGGCTTCACGGCGAGGACGGTGCCGCAACAGCCATCAGGACAGAGATGCATCGAATCCGCAGCGTCCTGGGTAACGTGGTGGAACCCAACCCTTATCGATTCTCTTCGGCCATCCGCGTCATTACGGACGCAGCTGTCGTCGCCGGCCACTTGCGCGAGGGCCGGGTGCCGGACGCCCTGGCCGCTTACCCTGCAAAGCTGCTCAACCGCTCGGTCAACCTGTCTGTTGAGCTGATGCGGGACGAGCTCAACGAAGCGGTGGGCGCGTCCGTCCGTGCCAGCGGGAATGCCCAGCTCATGATGCGGTGGTGCGCGAGCGATATGGGTGCATCTGATACTGAGGCAGCTTCGGCAATGGCCAGCCTGGTAGGGCCCAGCGACCCGCGCTATCAGTTGGTGCGGGCGCAGATGGCGCGGGTGGACCGGGAGCTGCAGGCGTAGCTGGTGGTTGCGCCGATGGTCGCGTTGGAGGTGCGCCGGGGGTGCGGCACCCTACGGAGCCGCGAAGCTCTTACGGAGCCCGCGGCGCGACGCCTGGACAGCCCTGGCCCTGCGGATTCCTGATGCAGTCGTCGGCGTAGTTTCGGGTGACGGAACGCCACACGCTGATGGTTTGAGGCGGCGAATTGAACTGCCCCTGTCCCGGGATGGGCAGCGGTGGTCCGTTGTTGACCGAGTACGTCCCCTGGAAGTGGGTCGTAAGCACCACCTGGAAATCGCCGGTCTGGGTGTAAACGTGGCTGGTGCGCGTTTTCTCTCCCCAGCGATCCTGCGGGAGCGGCCCGCCCATGACAGTCGTGGGCCCAAAGGAAGTCCCGTCTCCGTAGTTGTACGTGTACTGCACTGGCTTTGCAATTATGGAGACGCTCTGGCCGAACATATCGACCGTGAAAGACTGCTCGCGCGCTTCTGCGTAGAAGTTCGTCTCGGCACCCCGAAGTGTGTGAGGACTAGGTTGTGCCACGGAGTCACCAGCCAGGACAGGTAACTGCTCGAACTTGCTTTGGATTTCCTGAGCGATCCTTTCCATCACGTCCTCAGGCTTCTCTGAATAGACGCAACGGTCTGGCTCAATCCGCGACCACACGTCCGGCGCCCCAAAAGTAAATTGCTCGAACCAACGCACGGGTCTACCATCAGGCCCCGAAGTGCAATTCGCACGCGCAATGCACGCCGAATCGACGTCATTCTGATCGTTGACAATGCAGAGCATCTCGTACTTGTATCGCTTCTGGGCCTCGGGCAACTCTTGCGGCAGATCTACCCAATTGCCCGTGCTGGGATCGATCCGCCAGACACCCACTCCTCCCTCATTCCAGTCGACGATGGGGCCTTTGGCGTACGCCGGAGTTACCTGACACAGCGTGAGGAGAAACATTGCAAACATACATGTGAGAGCGCCACTGCAACGCCGCCATCTCCCGGCTGGCAATTTCACCCCCCGATTTTGTCGACATTGATCGCGGTCCAACGTCCTGACTCGTAATTCGCGATGACGATGTCGGCCAGCAAATTGGTCTTCGGTGACGACTCCTCCACCGAGCCGTCAGCTAAGTGATAGGAAATAGCTTGCCGCTGATACTGAACGATCACTTGGTAATTACCATTGGCATCCTTGGCGTACTTGGTATCGGCGCTCTGAACGGCTAGAGTCCCACCTTCAATCCACTGACCATCCGAGTTCCACGCAACGAGCGTGTCGCGAACTTTGTTGCATGACGCGCAGTTGGGGCCGCTGACAGCCGAGACAGGCGCTAAGTCTCCGGTCTCATAGGCGTAGTTCATCAGGTCATACCAATGCTTCGCGAAAGCCTCCAGCCCCTCCTTCGTCTCCGCTTTCGCCGCCTCAGGCAGCACCGGGACCGGTACATTCTGGGCTTTGCCTTTGGCGTCGGCAGGCTTGTAGGCGGCGGACGGTGTAGGTGTGGGGCTCGGCGTGGCTGAGGCCGATGCTGACTCGGAAGTTGACGGAGACGTCAGGTCGTTACCCGGCGGGTTACCGCCGCCATTGCACGCTGTCAGGACCAGAGCGGAAGCAGCAAGAACTGCGGCCGCGGAATAGCGCAACCGTGTGAAGGGCGAAGTGCGAGATGTCATGGGCAGCTATTCCCCCGATAGTTTTCAAGACGTCCGAGCCGCCCGCCAATAAATCCGGACGATTGTTAAAGGGTAACCGAGGTCACACTTCGAGGCTCAAAGTTATCCACAGCCATTGCCTCCGTTTTTACCACTCGGCGCACACGTTAGGAAGTCACTAATATCTTGGCCGGGAGCTAAAATCCGGTGAACGCCCGTTAGGCATAGCACCAGAATTACCTACAGCGCGGCGCCGGATTTGCCGATCAAAGCGGAACTGATTATTCGCCCCATGCCCGGGACCCCTTCCAGCCGGATCACGGTGCGGCGCGCCAAGGCGGCATACCGTGTGGCGGGCACGAACCATTGCGCGGCGGAAACACCCGCCCTTTGGGCCGCCAGGACAGTAGGCCCGATACGTGTTTCGAAGGAATCGAGGGCCACGCCGAGGTCCTGCCGTTTCGTCAGTTCATCCGCCAACACGTGTGCCGCGGCCATTCCCAGGGAGGCTCCCTGACCGGCGAGCAGGGACACCGCCGCCCCGGCATCGCCGACGAGAACCACGCGGTTGGTGTGCCGGCGTGGCATCCTGATCTGCGCGACCTGGTCGTAGTAGAAATCCGTCGGGCACTGGCGGAGCGCTTCCGGGCAGATCCAGCCGAGGTTTCGGTATCTGGAGCGGAGCACGGCCAAGGGGTCATCGGGCCGCGCCCCGTCAGGCGAACGGTGCACGGCCATGACTGTGATCCGTCCGTCACGCAACCGGTAGAAAAACATTGCCTCGTTGCGGGTATCCGTGGCGGCAAACCTGCCACCGATCTGAGCAGCGACTTCCCCGTCCCTGAACGAATACGCACCCACGTGGAAGCCGAGATAGCGGAAGAACTGTTCCTCCGGCCCGAAAACCAGCTCTCTGATCACTGAGTGGATGCCGTCCGCGCCGATGAGTAAATCCGCTTCCAACACCTCCCCGCTGTCAAGGGTCGCCGTGACGGATCCGCGGCTCTGCCCTACGGCCACAACCGTGCGACCGTAGCGCAGATCCACCCGGTGGGGCAGAGCTTCGCGAATGGCCAATTCCATGTCAGGTCGCAGGACGCTGATAAATTCGCCCCGGGCGATTTGGCTCAATTTAGCCAAGGACAGGGTTGCCCGTACCTTGCCTCGACTGTCGACATATTCCAGCCGTTCCACCCGGTAGCCCGGGTCCCAAAGCCGGGGGACGATACCCAAGGAGTGTGCCGCCTGCCAGCCCGGACCAAAGAAGTCGATCATGTAACCCTGCGGCCGCGGGCCTTCAGCCTGCTCGAGCACTACCGCGTCCCACCCGGCACGGGCTAGGAACGCCGCAGCAGAGAGCCCGCTGATTCCCGCTCCGCAAATGATCGCCTTCATGGGAACACCCTCCCGGTTCAGCCAGCCTCCTGGGGTGAGTCGAATTCGTCGTTTCCGCCAAAACCAACGCTACGCCCGACGTCGTACGTTCGCCGCTACAGCAGCGAGCCCCGCTCAACGGCGCCCCCGCATCCGGAATAAGTCGTACGGCACTGGCCTTTGGCCGCCACCGACGGAACAATGAGCCCATGATGTTCACACATGCAGACAGTAAACCCATTCTGAACCTGGACGATGACCAGTCGTGGAAGCTCCTGGAGGGCACAAAACACGGCCGATTGGTAGTGACTGTGGCCGGTGAGCCGGATATCTTCCCGGTCAACTACGCCGTGAGCGGCCGGAAGCTCTACCTCCGAACCGCCCCCGGGAACAAGCTTGCGGAGCTGACGATTAATGCCAAGGTCCTCTTTGAGACGGACGGCATAATGTCCGACGAGGCCTGGTCCGTGGTGCTTCGCGGAACGGCGCGGGTCCTTGACCAGTCCGCAGATATCGAGGCCGCGGAATCGCTCGGATTGAAGCCCTGGGTGCCCACGTTGAAGGACTTCTACGTGGAGATCGAGCCGGTCTCGCTCAGCGGACGGCACTTCCAGTTCGGCGAACATCCGGAGCGGGAAATCTAGGACCCCAGCAGGTCAGAGGCAGCCAGCCGCGGAGAATGTGGGCCGCCTAGACTTGAACCATGGTTGACCGGCTGACTCCAGAACAGCGCAGCTGGAACATGTCCAGGATCCGGGGCAAGAACACGAAGCCGGAATTGTTGGTACGGAGCCTGTTGCACGCGAAGGGCTACCGCTACCGCCTGCATGGCACTGCGCGGGGCGGCAAGCTACCCGGCAACCCTGATCTGGTGTTCGCGGGACGGCACAAAGTCATCTTCGTCAACGGCTGCTTCTGGCATTTCCACGACTGCAGGGCAGGTCAGCACTCCCCCGCTGCGAACGCAGAATTCTGGGAAGCCAAACGGACGCGCACAAGGAACCGCGACGCCGAGCAGCGCCACCTGCTCGAAGCCTCAGGTTGGCAGGTACTCACCGTCTGGGAATGCGAGCTCAAGGACATTTCAGCCTTGGAAGCGGAGCTGGAGCGGTTCCTGGCGTGAGCCTTGTCACCACGAAA
Source organism: Arthrobacter sp. P4_H3 (assembly GCF_056400885.1). NCBI lineage: Bacteria > Bacillati > Actinomycetota > Actinomycetes > Micrococcales > Micrococcaceae > Arthrobacter > Arthrobacter sp. P4_H3. The sequence continues at coordinate 112,166 of NZ_JBFUKK010000008.1, read as the reverse complement.
TATCCGTGACGGTAAACCTGCGAAGACCTTGATGCAATCTTTAGGCTATCCCCCGACATTTACTGAGACAGGGCCAACAGGATGGATCCAGGGGCCCCGGAAAGAGGGCCCTGAACTCCGTCTAAAGAGGCCATCTTGCAGTCAGCTCTCCCGGCCACCACGGCGTCTTTGCCGGAGAACATCGATTACCGGGAGGCGGCCTGGCAAGTGAGGGTTGTCGTCCTCGTCCCCGCGTACAACGAGGCCAACTCCATCGGTGCCACCCTTGATGGTCTGATGGTGCAGTCACGCCCGGCGGACCGGATCGTGGTGATCCCCAACGGCTGCTCGGATTCAACCGCATGGGAGGCCCGGAAGTACCCCGTCACGGTCATGGAACTGCCACGGCTCGAACACCGCAAATCCGAGGCGTTGAACCGCGCGTGGAATGAATACGCTTACGACGCCGACGTGGTGATCTGCCTGGATGCGGACACTGTGCTGCCGCCCAACGCACTAGCAGCATGGGCCCAGGAATTCGCCGTGTCAGAGACGCCTTCCGGAAAGCCCCTGGGCGGGTCGTCGTCGAAATTCACCATGCAGGATCCCGGCATCCTTAGCCGGCTGCAGAAGGCAGAGTTCGCCACGTGGACCGACGTCGCGCTCCGGCGCGGGCGGACCAGCGTGCTGGCAGGAACCGGCTGCGCCATCAACAACAGTGTCCTTCGGCAGGTCGCGGCCCGGGACGACCGGGAAGGCCCCTGGGTCTATACCTCCCAGGTTGAAGACTTCGAACTCACCTACCGCATCCGGGAACTCGGCTATACCTGCCAGGTCTCCCCGGATGTCCGCGCCTACACGGACTCGATGAAGTCGGTGAAGGCGCTCTGGGGCCAGCGGATGAAGTGGCAGGTGGGCACGGTGGAGGATCTCCTTGACCTGGGCGTGAACCGGCTGACCCTGCGCGACTGGGGCCAGCAGGCCATGGGTTTGCTCGGGGTGTTCCTCAAGCTCCTGTGGCTCGCCGTGATGGCGGCGTCCCTGGTGCTGGGGGTTTTCCGGTTTGTTCTCTTCTGGTGGCTGGTGCCGATTCTTTTCGTGGCTCTGGACATCAAGCGGGCACGGCGGATTCCGCACCGCGACTGGAAGGATATGGCCCTCGCGGCTTCTTTCTTCCCGCAGGAAATTTTCATGTGGCTCCGGTCCGGATGGTTTCTGGCCTCCTGGTGGGCCGTGCTTACAGGCAAGATCACCCGGCGGCGGATCGACCGCTGGGAAGCGCAATACACAGCAGAGGAAATCAACTAAACATGTACGGAATGAACGCTGCAATGCCTGCGACTGGTGCTGGCGCCACTTTGGCCTACACCGGGCTCAATATGGGCGCAGGCCTGCTCACCGCCCTCGGCATCATGCTGATCGGCGTAGCACTCCTGGCCCTGGCCCGGCCCAGCGGCAAGGTCCGTCCCTAAGCGGCTCCCCAGGGGCCCCGCGTCGCCCTGCACCAGCCGCTACGACGCCCGGCGGGCCGCCAACGCAGTTTTAAATGCGGCCGCCGAGGCGTCGGTGCTGTTGATGCGCCAGTCGGTTTCCTTTTGGAGGTGAAACCAGACGAAGCCCATGACATCAGGCTGGGCTGCAAGATAGCTGACCAGATCGGTGTTCCAGGCCGCTTTGGAGCCGCCAGCCTCACTCGAAGCCGTCTCTGCGATCAGGATGGGCACTCCGGGTGCCAGAGCACGCAACTGGGCTATCCCGGGGGCGAACAGGTCCTGCGGGGAAATCCAGCCGCTCCACGACGCCGAGGTTCCCCAGTTGTAGCCGTCGAGGGCCACCACGTCCACGTAGCTGGCTCCCGGGAACAGGCCGGCAAGATCCGTGGACCCGAAGTAGGGAACATTCGGGCTCCATACCCAGGACACGTTGCTGGCACCGGTCGCAGCAACGACGTCGTGAACATGCTGCCAGGCCTGGACGTAGTCCCCGGACTGGTTGCCGTTTACGCCTTCGGCCCACGGGTACCAGTTGCCGTTCATCTCGTGGGCGAACCTCAGCTGGACAGGCTGGCCCCAAGACGCCAAGGCCTGGCCCCACTGCGCAATGTGGGCGTCAAAGTCGCCGGCGGCAATCCTGTCCAGGGAGTAGGCGGGCTGTTCCAGGCCGCCGCCCCAGGCCCAGGGTTCCCACGTGACCAGCGGGACGGCGCCACGCGCCCGGACGGCGTTCATCTCCGTGATGGGCGGCGCCTGGAGGAAGTCTTTGTAGAAGAGCACGCTGGAGGGGCTCTCCCCCGCCAACTGCGACACTTCGTCCAGTTCAGCACTGGCCAGCGGGCCACCGGGCGTGGCCACTCCAAAGCGCAGTGCCGCGGTGCTGACCGGCGGGACGGCGGGCGCCGGGGCAGCTACAACCTTGAACACGGACGATGCTTTGACGGAGGAGGTCTTGGCCGTGATGGTTAGCGAACCAGTGGCTGCGGCCGGGATTGTGATGGAAGTACTGAAGGCCCCGGATGCCGCCGTGTTGAACGAAAAGGTGGAGGACCCGACAATGACGGTTCCTGTAGTGGACACCTTGAACCCTGTTCCGCTGACTGTCACCGAGGACCCTGCCGGTCCTGTGTTCGGGTTGAGTGAAATCTGGGCGGCCGCCGGCGCTGCCTGGACTGGCTGGATGGCCGCCAACGTCAGTCCCAGCCCGACAAGGAGTCCAACAAGAAGTGTCTTCACGGTCCTGAACAAAGCGATCCCCGCAATCGGCTGGTGGCCGGAAGACCACAGGTCAGTTCGGTGCCGACAGGCACTTGTCCCGATCCTAAAGCTCAAGCGGGCCAGTCTGATCAAGATTGGCACAAATTTTTTTGGAAAACGCATTCCGCAGCCGCGGGAGCCCTACTGTAAAAGAGGCAAGGTTTATGTCCGCACCCGCTAGCCCAGCTGTGCGAGGCAAAGGGAAGGGGTGTCCAATGGATGGACAGGATGGCGCCAGCCAGCCGTACGTTGACCCCGCCGTGCTTCAAACACTCCGCTGCGAACTCGAACCTGACCCGGACTACTGCATCGTGTTCGTCACCAGCTACATCCAGCAGTTACCGCAACGGCTGGACCGGCTGCGGCATGCCGTGGAAGCCATGGATTTGGATGCGGCCATGGACGCCGTGCTGAGCGTCAAGACGTCCAGCCAGATGGTCGGAGCGGCATATCTCGGGATGCTCGCCGACGAACTCGAGACCATCCTGAAGCACCTGGAGACCCACCCGGGGATCCCCGGGGAGCAGCCGGCATTACTCCAGTTGGCTCTTCTGGAAAGCATGGACGCCTGCACCGGCCAGACGGTGGCCGGGCTGTCCGCCGCCGTCGCGGCCTGAGCCCAGCGCCCTACAGCAACCCTGGAGAGTCAGCGTTCGGCCGGGGCCAACCGGTATCCAACGCCACGCACGGTCTGGAGCCACCGCGGATTCTGCGGGCTGTCACCCAGCTTCTTGCGGAGGTTTCCCATGTGCACTTCAACGGACCGTTCGTCGGCTTCGGAGATGTAGCCGCCGACGTCGTACGGCTCGTCCCGCAGGCGCTTCACCAGTTCCGACTTGGTCCGCACCATCCGGCCGGCCTCAAGAAGGGCATGCAGCAGGTCGAATTCAGTGCGCGTCAGGTGCAGTTCGCGCCCGTCCACGCTCACGGTCCGCGCCTCGTAGCTGAACTCAAGGCCGTTGTGCGTCAGCGTGTGGCCGGGGCCGCCCGCTGCGGCGGGTGCCTTGCCGGCGGCGGAGGGGTCCGACGTCGAACGCGGACGCCGCATCATGGCGGCGACCCGGGCGCGCAGTTCCCGGGGACGGAAGGGCTTTGTGAGGTAGTCGTCAGCCCCTGATTCCAGACCGATGAGGGTATCCAGTTCCTCGGCACGGGCCGTCAGCATGACGATGTAGGCGTCGGAAAACTCCCTGATCTGGCGGGCGACTTCAAACCCGTCGATGTCCGGGAGCCCCAGGTCCAGCGTGATGACCGCGGGATTGAGCTCCTTGGCCGCTACGACACCGGCCGCCCCGCTGCTGGCCACTTGGACATCGAACCCGGCCTGAACCAGCACTACCCGCACCAGCTCACGGATGTCGTGGTCATCCTCGATTACCAGACCCACACGTGATTCACTCATCGCAGCCCCCTCAGTCCGCTCGATACCGTCAGAAGTATAGCGGTCGCCGGATATCGTGGTGGTATGCGTCCACTAAACCGCACTTCCTTTTCCACCCGGCCATGAGCGGCAACCTCACCTGGGACATCTCATCCGGCCGGATATTGTTCTTCCGCCGGCCGTTCCACGAGTACTCAATGCGGGGTCGGGTGATGCTGAGCCAGATCCCGCTGTCCATCACGGCAGGGCTCACTGCCCTCCTGATGCTGTGGTTTTTTCCCGGCACCCTGGCCAATCCCCCCTTCATCGCCTTCATGGTGACTCAGGTCCTCATTCTGGGCCTGTGCTACTTCACACCGTGGGACCGGCTGCCATACGCCAGCTTCCTGGCGATCCCGTTCCTTGATTTCGTCTCGATCGCATTGGGGCGGGAAGGCGGTCAGGAAAGCCTCATGGGCATCAGCCTCCTGGCCGTCTTTCCCGTCATCTGGCTGTGCGCGTCGGGGATCTATCCGCGCACCGCCCTGCTGATGTCATTCCTCGCTCCCCTAGGCATCATCTGGGTGCCCTTGTTTGTTCACGGCGACGTCACGGGGCAGGATCTGGCGAAGTCCCTGCTGCTGCCGGTGATGATGCTGGGCATCGGCGTGTCAGTGAGCGTATTGACGCTCAGCATGGTCCGCCAGCAGCGCGATCTCGAGGAGAAGGATGCGCAGCTGCGGATCGCCCTCGAGGACAGCAAGCGGCAGGAACGGTTGCTCAACTCGGTGCTGGAAACGGTGCACCTGGGCGTCCTGGCCGTGGACGCGGACGGGCATGACATCCTCATGAACCGGAAACAGCGGGAGAACCACCGGCTCGCCGCCCCGCCAGGAAACAGCGACCCGAACGAATCCCAGCTGCTGGTCTTCCAGCCTGACCGGATCACCAAGGTGCCGGTCGAAGAGCGGCCTGTCCGCCGCGCCGTGCTGGGCGAGAATTTCACGGACAATCTGGTGTGGCTTGGCAGCGGCAGTGAACAGCGCGCCATTACAACCAGCGCCCGCGCCATGCGGGACCACGACGGCGCCTTCGCCGGCTCCGTCATTGTGTTCGGCGACGTCACGGACCTGGTAAACGCGCTGGCGGCCAAAGACGATTTCGTCGCCAACGTTTCCCACGAGTTCCGGACCCCGCTGACCTCCATCCTCGGCTACGTGGAGTTGCTGCTGGATGACGGAGAGGAACTGCAGGATTCCCATCGTGAACCGCTCAATATCATCCGGCGGAACTCCGAGCGGCTGCTGGGGCTTGTCTCGGACCTGCTTGCCAGCCGGAGCGGGCAGCTCATCGTGAGCCCGCAAGCGGTCAACGTGGCCGAACTTGTGCGGTCCAGCGTCAGCGCTGCACTCCCCCGCGCCGCGGCAGCCAAGGTGCGGCTCCATGCAGAAGCCCCTGAACGGCTGGAGGCCCACGTGGATTCCGCGCGCATGTCACAGGTACTGGACAATCTGCTCTCCAACGCCATCAAGTACTCGCCTAATGGCGGCGACGTGGTGGTGTCTTTGGGGTCGGAAGGATCAGAGCTGGTGTGCCACGTCAGTGATTCCGGCATGGGCATGAGCGAAAAGGACCAAGCCGAGGTGTTTAAGAAGTTCTTCCGGACCGGCAACGTGCGGAACACGTCCATCCCGGGAGTGGGTCTTGGACTGTCCATCAGCAAGGCCATTGTTGAGGCACACGGCGGCAGCATCCAGCTGCGGAGCGCGCTGGGAGAAGGGACCACCTTCACGGTTAAGGTGCCGGTCTAGGGTTGTGCCCGGAACTCCTCGATCAGCGTCCGGGCCATACGCTGGGCACGCTTGGAGGCTTCCAGGTCGCCCTCCGTCGCGGAGATGATGGACCCCTTCATCAGGATGTGCCACGACCGGGAGAAGTCCTCGACATCCCGGAGCCCGGCCTCCTCCGCGAGCTGCTGGACATGGCCCCGGATCTTGGCGAGGTAGTCAATGCTCGCACGTCCCAGCGGATGGTTGGCGCCCATTTCCAGCAGGATGTTGATAAAGGAACAGGCCTCAAAGTCATCCCGGCGGAACCAGTCACCGAAGACATCGAAGATCGCCAGCAGCTGCTCGGTGGGGGTGCTGCCGCGGCGTCGCGCATCGGCAACGATCAGGTCCACGGTCCACACCCGGTCGCGTTGCTCAAGGAAGGCGAGCACCAGTTCATCCTTGGATGCAAAGTGCCGGTAGAACGTTGCCTTGGCCACGCCGGCACTGCTGATCAGCTCGTTGACGCCCACGTCGCGGATTCCCCGGCGTGCGAAAAGCTGGTACGCCGTATCGACAATCCGCTGCCTTGCGTCGGCAGGCGTCATCACAACCTCGCCCTGGGGTGCAGGCTGTACCGATACAGAATCTGGCGTTGGGGTCATTACAAACAGTCTAGCGCAAGGGGCAGACAGACTTGTCTGTCTGAGATAGGATTCTTACATTCCGGTCGGTCGAATTCCCAGGCCTTGAGCCAGAGCGCTTGTGCCACAGGAGGGTAGGAGATGCCGAAGAAAATGTTGTCAGCCGTTGAGTCCTACGAGGGCGATTCGTGGCAGGCGCGCTCCGGGATCCATGCCGTTGGGGGGCCCGTCAGCGGGCGCGTGAATCTTGAGCCGATTCGTCACCAGTCGTGGGAAATCATCAATGCCATCCTGGCGGACACCGATCCGGAGGGGTCTGAAATCCGCAATCAACTGCGCCGTTGCCTCAGCAAGAACCAAGGCAACCCTGAGAGGGCATTGCTCATGCATCTCATGTCGATGCCGGGCCGCTCCGAGCCCGCGATCCTTGATTAAGTCGGCTAAGTCCTGCCTGCCGCACCACTTCGCCCCAGGACTGCTGTGCCAGGTCAGCAACAGCTGCCAGGATGTCCGACGGCGGCAGGGACAGATCAAGCGGGTACTCCACCACGTCGATGTCGGTGTTGAGGATGCGGCGGAGCTTCATTTCCCCCGCGCCTGCATATACCAGCCAGGCGGTGGGAACCCGTAGGGCCGTGCAGAACGCAAGCATTTGGAAGTGGTCCGCGGACAGTGACGCGCCCTGGTCCGTCGCCGCGCGGTACTTCGTGTCGTAGACAACCACGGGACGGCCGCCCAGGAGGTGCACAGCGTCGGGACTCACCGTGAGCCGGTCCGAGTCGCGCACCGCCTCGTTCAGCAGGGCGTTGTACTGCAGCCGCATTTCGCCGGGGTGGGCAGCCATGGCTTCGCGGAGTGCCGTCCCGACGAAATCCTCGAACACCTGCGCCATATCCACCACAAACGACGCCGTCTGTTGCTTTCCGTCGCCCGCTTCGGCTGAGGCGTTGCGAAGGATCACCTCGGACAGGCGGAGTACCGCGTGGTACCGGGTATTCTTCCGGTTTGCCTGCCACGACGGCAGCGGCGCTCCGGACTGAAGGCGCGTGACGGCGTCGAGCTTTCCCTTCAGCTGCCGCAGGCGGCTCTGGACATCGGGCCGCACGCGGGGAACCCTGGCCATGCGCTCGAGGGCGGCCCGGAGGATGCGGTTCTCGGCAATGTCCTCGGTGAACTCGTCGTACGAGACCTCCAGCGGGACGAGCATTCCCGGCCGGCGGGAAATCTGGTCCGAGATCCGGATCCTGCCCTTGACCGTCCGCAACGATTCGTCAACGGTGAGGTAGCCCTGCAGGACCCCCCGGCTCAGGGCACGGTCCGCCAGCTGTGCGAGCGATTCCGCCAGGGCGCTCCACAGGTCCGAGTCCTCGACGGCGGCCACCGCGTCATCGCGGAAGCCCTGGTTCCCCGCGTAGCTGAGCAGGAACAGCAGCCGGCTGAGGCCCAGGCGGTCCTTCGGCCGGACCTCCAGCTGCACCGTGGACGTGCGCACGGACCCTACCTTGCCCACCGGTTCGATCCTGAACAGGCCCATCCCCATGGGGGACGCCTTGGCAAGGCCGCTGGCGTTCAGGAATGCGGCACTGGCAGCGTCAAGCTTGTCCACCACGCCGCCGGAAAGCTCGTCCAGGACGATGTGGCGGACAGCCTTTACCGGGGTGGCGGGCTGCCGCGCCGGCAGCGGCGGAACAGCGACCTGCAATGTGTTAGCGGGACGCAAGACGGCCCAGCAGTTGCTCAAGCCCGAAGCGCTCTTGCAGCTGGGCCCGGTTCAGCTGCCCGTGGTAGTGCTCCTCCAGCAGGGGCATCAGCTCGTATTTCCAGATCCGGCGCAGGCCGGAGGGGGTCTGGGCCGCCTTCTTCATGAAGTAGGACGGCCCGATCATGAGGTCGCGGTCCCATTCGTCGATCGCGTCATTGAGGGCATCGAGCAGGAGCGCCGGGGTGGTGTCCAGGTCGCGGGCCTGCAGGAAACGCAGCAGCGAACCCTTCACCGGTTCGGTTTTGGGGTGCAGCTCGATGAAGGAGAAGCGCCGGCGGATGGCGGCGTCCATCATGGCGATCGAGCGGTCCGCGGTGTTCATGGTGCCGATGATGTACAGGTTGTCCGGCAGCGTGAAGGGCTCGTTGGGGCTGTACTGGAGGTAAATGCGGTCATCGCGGTATTCCAGCAGGAAGTACAGCTCGCCAAAGACCTTGGCCAGGTTGGCGCGGTTCATCTCATCGATGATCAGGAAGTACGGCTTCTTTTCGTTGCCGGGCTTCGCAGCTTCCTCCGCGAGCCGCCGCAGCGGGCCGGCCACAAGCTTGAAGGACACCTGCCCCTCGTCGGTCTTGTCCGGGCGGAAGCCTTCGAAGAAGTCCTCGTAGGCGTACGACGGGTGGAACTGGACGAGTTTGACGCGTTCGTCCGTGCTGTCAGCGGCGAGCTCGGCCGCCAGGTGCTTGGCGAGGTACGTCTTGCCCGTTCCGGGCGGGCCGTACAGCACGAGCTGCCGGTTCTCCTCCAGGAGCTCCGCGATTTCCTGCAGCGGTTCCAGGTCCATGTGCAGGGACGCCGCGAACTCCTCCGTCAGCGGACGGAACCCTTCCGGGACAGGTTCGACGACGGCGGCCGGTGCGGCGGCGTCGTCGGCCTCCGCTTCCGCTTCGGCGGGCAACAGCGCCTGCAGCGCCTGCACCACCCGGGTGACGTCCACGATGATCCCCGGCGTGGCCAGCTGGCGCTGGACGTGGCGGGGAAGGTCCGTCATGGTGTGCGCTTCGTCGAACCAGCGGACCTTGCGCCGCATCCTGCGGTTGTCCTCGTTGTGCTCCGGCTCGCCCAGGACCACGCCGAGGCGGACAGTGCCGGCGTGCTGGTACAGGACGAGGTCGCCTGGTTTCATGACCGTGAGGAAAGCGAAGACGGCGGTCTTGTTGTCCTCGCGCTCCACGTAGCCAAGGTGCTTGTAGTCCTCGTCCACGGCGTGCTGGACCAGTCCCGCAGTGACGCCGGGGCCCAGGAGGCGCAGGTGCTCGACGTCGAGGGTCACCTTCTCTTCCCCGTGCCACGCCGCCAGCAGGTCCTTGACGTCATGGTGGGTGCGCAGCAGCCATGCACGGCGGCCCGGGTCCCCCACCTTGCGCCACTGGCTCACCAACTGGCGGGCATACCAGTCGATGCGCTGGCCCGCCTGCTTGTCGAGGTAAAGGCGGATGCGGTGGATGTCAGCTGTGATTTCTTCGTCGCTGTCCCCCTTGGCACCGCCCACCAGGGAAGCAAAGGCATCCCGGATTTCCTGCCGCTCAACGTCAGCCACCACCGGCTCGAAATAACTGGGCCAGGCAAGGTATTCGATGCTGCGGCGGATTGCGGGCTGGTCATCCGGTGTCGCGGCCGCGAGCAGATGGAAGGCAAGGGGATCCTTCAGTGCCTTCGCCATGGTGTCCGGGGCCTGCTTGTCCACGTGCTGGACAAAACGGCACAGCCACCTCAGGTGGTCCCAGATGGTCCAGTTGAATTCGGCAGTGCGGTCGCGGATGACTCCGTGGTCCGTCATGCCCTGGTAGAGCTCGCCGGGCAGTTCAAGCGGCGGCTCGAGCCATGAGGCCGCTTCCGCCACCCGGGCCCGCTTGACCTTGAGCGATTTCACTTCGTGGGCCAGCGGCAGCGACTGCAGGAAGAGCATCTCAACGGCCAGTTGCTTGGCTCCGCGGGAGGCACCCATCAGGTTCTGGCGCAGGTTGGTCATCATGGGCGCCTTGGGGTCCGCGACGCCCCGTTCCAGGCGCTCCAGGAGCTCTGCAGCGGCGCTGGCGGTCCATGTGGCAGTCCGCCCGTCCAGGGCCGACGGCCTGCCCTGCAGGCCGGCTCCCAGAACAAACCACGCCGCGTCCTCGATCTCCTTGGAGATACCGGGGGCGCGGGTCATGGCAGGCTTCGCGGTGGGGGTCATGCCTTCAAATTTACAGGCTAAACCTGAACGCCAACACCAAGGACCGCTGCCCGCTACTGTTCGGTAGATGGTGGGCCATTATGTATGTTGACTTGGCCGTTGGCCAGGGTTTCCGGTAATTTTTGGGCTCCTGGCCCCGCACCGGTCGGGGTTGAGCGGCTATTTGGGGGCAGCGGGCAGGTTCTTGCGCCCAAACGCAAAATAGCTTCCCGGACCCACGAAGTTGATCAGCGTGACCATCCGCCAGACCGCCTTACTGCCGCGGATCTGCTCCGCGGGCCGGCGGGAAATGTCCCGCTGGGCTGCGACCAGGAGCGAGAGCTGCACTGCAGCTGCCACCAAGGTCCCGAAGCGCGCCAACGGGGGCATTTCCTTCCAGGACTTCTTCTTTTTCTTCGTGGCCATGGCCAATGCTCCTTGGTTCCGATAATGGTGCCGGGTGGTTCATCGTAATGACGATTTTAGGGATTCGGACCCGCCCGTAGGTAGGGGCTTTAGGCTCAGGCCACGAACGGCGCGAGCCGCTCCTTCTGCTCCGGAGTCAAGCGAAGGACCCTGCCGGTACCCTCATCCACGAAGGCCAGGTGGGTGGTGGCCTTGACGCACTCCTCCCGGGTGACCGGGTCCTGCACCAGGTAGTGGATGTCGAAGCTGGCGCCTTTGACGGCGCCGATCCACAGCTGGACCACGGCCGGCACGTTCCGGTATTCCAGCGTCCTGACGTAGCGGATCCGGTGTTCCACCACCAGGGCCATGGTGCCCTCCTCAACATCGTTGAAGAGGGACACCTTCGGCTCGATACCGGGCAGTCCGGCCCCGCGGGGCGGTCCGAAGGCCGCGATGCGGGCCTCTTCCAGCATCCGCACGATCTGCACATTGTTGATGTGGCCGTAGGCATCCATGTCGCCCCACCGCATGGGGATGAGGACCTCGATGCGCCGGCCGGCGGCGCTCAGCTGTGCACCGCCGTCGCGTCATCTTCCAGCGACTGCTCTGCGTCCTCGCCCGCGAACTGGGACATGTAAAGACGGTAGTAGGCGCCCTTGAGTTCCAGCAGGTCGTGGTGGTTCCCCTGCTCCACGATCCGCCCGGCTTCCATCACCAGGATGGTGTCGGCGTCGCGGATGGTGGACAGCCGGTGCGCGATCACAAAGCTCGTGCGGTCCGTCCGCAGGGCCGCCATTGCCTTCTGGACCAGGACTTCGGTGCGTGTGTCCACCGAGCTGGTTGCCTCGTCCAGGATGAGCAGGGACGGGTTGGCCACAAAGGCACGGGCGATGGTGATGAGCTGCTTCTCACCGGCGCTGACATTGTTGCCTTCTTCATCGATGACGGTGTTGTAGCCTTCCGGGAGTGCCCGGACGAACCTGTCCACAAACGTTGCCCGCGCCGCCTCCATGACCTGGTCCTCGGTGGCGTTGAGGTTTCCGTATTTGATGTTGTCGTAGATGCTGCCGCCGAACAGCCAGGCATCCTGCAGCACCATGCCCACCTTGGCCCGCAGTTCGGAGCGGCTCAGGTGAGTGATGTCCACACCGTCCAGCGTGATGCTTCCCGAGTTGAGCTCGTAGAAGCGCATCACCAGGTTGACCAGGGTGGTCTTGCCCGCACCGGTGGGGCCGACGATGGCCACGGTGTGTCCCGGTTCTGCGTTGAAGGATAGGTCCTCGATCAGGGGCTTGTCCTCCGAGTAGCTGAAGGTCACCTGCTTGAACTCGACGTGGCCGTCGGTCTTGGCAGGAAGGTGCTCTGTGGCAGTCTCTGCATCCTGTTCCTCGGCATCCAGGAATTCGAAGACCCGCTCAGCCGAGGCAACGCCGGACTGCAGCATGTTGGCCATGCCGGCCATCTGTCCGAGCGGCTGCGTGAACTCTCGCGAGTACTGGATGAAAGCGGTGGCGTCGCCCAGGCTCATACCGCCGGAGGCCACCCTCAGCCCGCCGACCACAGCGATGCCCACATAGCTGAGGTAGGAGACGAACTGCATGACCGGCATGATCATGCCGGAGACGAACTGGGCTCCGAAGCTGGCCTTGTACAGGGCTTCGTTCCGCTCGTCGAAGCGTTCCAGGATGTCGGCGTCACGGCCGAAGACACGCACGAGGTCGTGTCCGGAGAACGATTCCTCGATCTGGCCGTTGAGCTGGCCGGTGTTCTTCCATTGCGCCGCGAACAGCTTCTGACTTCGTGAGCCGATGATGCCGGCGGCCACTCCGGACAGCGGGAGGGCCACGAGGGCGATGAGGGCCAGCTGCCACGACACGATGAACATCATGATGACGATGCCGAGCACTGTGAGCGCAGAACTGATCAGTTGCGCGAAGGCCTGCTGCAGCGCCTGCTGGATGTTGTCGACGTCGTTGGTGACCCGGGACAGGGTGTCGCCACGCTGACGGGTGTCGAAGTAGTTCAGCGGCAGCCGGTTGAGCTTCTTCTCCGTGTCGTCTCGCAGTTTGCGGACCACGCGCATGACCAGAACATTCAGGACATAGCCCTGCAGCCAGGTGAAGATGTTCGCCACGAAGTACATCACCAGCACAATGCTGATCAGGAACGACAGTTTCTGGAAGTCGATCCCCACGCCCGGAATGAGTTCCATCTTGGCGATCATGTCCGCGAAGTTGTTTTCGCCCTGGGCGCGCAGCCCGTCCACGAACTGGTCTTTGCTGACTCCGGCGGGCAGCTGCTTTCCGACCACTCCCCCGAAGATGACGTCCATTGCCTGACCCAGGATCCTGGGGGCGATGACGTTGAGGACCACCGCGACCGTCACCATGGCGAGCACCAGGGCGATGCCGGCGGACTCGGGTTTCAGCAGGCCCATCAGGCGCTTGGCGGACGGCCAGAAATGCTCGGCCTTCTTCGCCGGCGTGCCGCCGAACATGTCGCCGTCGGCCTCGGTGGGCTTGTATTCCTCTTCGTAGAAGTCGTCGTCCTCCACGGGAAGTGTGTCCTGGCCTGCGGGGAGTTTCTCGTTGGTGCTCATGCCACTTCCTCCGCGGTCAGCTGGGACTCGACGATTTCCTGATAGGTGGTGGAACTAAGCAGCAGCTCATCGTGCGTGCCCCGGTCCACGATCCGGCCGTTGTCCAGGACCAGGATCTGGTCGGCATCGGCGATGGTGGACACTCGCTGACCCACGATGATCACCGTGGCATCGGCCGTTTTCGCCCTGAGTGCACGGCGAAGCCGGGCGTCCGTGGCGACGTCGAGGGCCGAAAAGGAGTCATCGAACAGGTACACCTTGGGCTGGGTTACCAAAGCCCTGGCAATGCACAGACGCTGGCGCTGGCCGCCCGAGACGTTGGTGCCGCCCTGGGCGATCCTGGAACCGAGACCGTTCTTCTTGTCCCGAACGAAGTCCGCCGCCTGGGCCACCGTGAGCGCGTCCCACAGTTCCTCGTCCGTGGCCTCTGTCTTCCCGAAGCGCAGGTTGTGCTCGATGGTTCCGGAGAAGAGGTACGGTCGCTGCGGCACCATGGCCACCCGGCCGGTGATTTCGGAACGCTCAAGGTTGGTGATGGGGACGCCGTCGAGCAGCACCTCGCCGGACGCGACATCGTAAAGCCGCGGCAGCAGGGACAGCAGGCTGGTCTTGCCGGCGCCGGTTGAACCGACAATGGCCACGGTCTGGCCGGGCTCGGCGATGAAGCTGATGTTGCTCAGGACGGGTTCTTCGGCCCCGGGGTACGCGAACGAGACATTGCGGTACTCCACGCGACCGGTCCTGTGGGTGGGCGCCACCGGTGCCTCCGGTTCATGGATGGAGGGTTCGACGTCGAGCACCTCGCCGATGCGGTCCGCACAGACCGAGGCCCGCGGAATCATCATGGCCATGAACGTGCCCATCATGACCGCCATCAGAATCTGCAGGAGGTACTGCAGGAAGGCCGTCAGGGAACCGATCTGCATCTCCCCGGCATCCACCCGTTGGCCGCCGAACCACAGCACGGCTGCGGTGGAGACATGGAGGATCATCCCGATGGCCGGGAACATCAGGACGAACAAGGCGCCGATTTTCAGCGATACATCGGTGAGTTCGCGGTTGGCCCCGCCGAAACGCTCGGTCTCGTGCGGTTCCCGGACGAAGGCGCGGACCACGCGGATGCCAATGATCTGCTCGCGGAGGATGCCGTTGATGCGGTCGATTTTCGTCTGCATGGAACGGAAGAGCGGCATGAGGCGGACCACGAGGTACCCCACCACGGCAATCAGCACCGGAACGGAGACCCAAACCAGCCAGGACAGGCTCAGGTCCTCGCGCAACGCCATGATGATGCCGCCGATGCACATGATGGGCGTGGCCACCATGAAGTTCAGCCCCATGAGAACCAGCATCTGGACCTGCTGGACGTCGTTGGTGCCGCGGGTAATCAGGGTTGGTGCCCCAAAAACGTTGACGTCCTTGGCCGAAAAGCTCGTCACCTTCCGGAAGACACCACGGCGCAGGTCCCGGCCGAAGGCCATCGCCGCCTTGGACCCGAAGTAGACACCGGCGATGGCGGTGGCAACCTGGATCAGTGCCACGCCGAGCATGACCCCGCCCGTCCGCCAGATGTAGTCGGTGTCTCCTCGGGAGACGCCCTCATCGATGATCTGGGCGTTCAGGCTGGGAAGGTAGAGGGCCGCAATGGTGGATGCCAACTGGAAGACAATGACTGCCGCGATATACGGCAAATACGGCTTGGAATAGCGCCGTATGAGGGTGACAAGCATGCCCGGTAATCCTTTGGAAGAGCG
The DNA here is from genome assembly GCF_056400885.1 of Arthrobacter sp. P4_H3. Taxonomy (NCBI): domain Bacteria; kingdom Bacillati; phylum Actinomycetota; class Actinomycetes; order Micrococcales; family Micrococcaceae; genus Arthrobacter; species Arthrobacter sp. P4_H3. The sequence goes on along the minus strand of NZ_JBFUKK010000008.1, from coordinate 96,986 downwards.
CGAAGTGAATTGGAAGAAGTAATACCAGCGGGGGCTGACACTCTTAGCCTTCCCACTCTACGAAATCCGTTGCCTATGCGAAACAACAGTAGGCAAATATCATCCGAAGGGCGTATCCGCGCCAGGGTGGCGGCAGAGCCCCACGTGCGTCCTGTTACGGGTGAAACGGGTGTTATCGCCCGGTCCCGAGGGAAGGGAATGTGAAAAACGGGTACCCAGTCAAGTATCGGCTACTCGCGACCACGCCAGTGCCTGAGCCTTAGCGTGAAGTGGTCAGTTAATTGACAACTCTGCAGGAGAGTCGCAGGCGATCTGGGCACCTACGGCCAACGGCCGGCTCCGCCATGGGGCCTCCCGCTCCCGCAGTCTGGTCAGTCCAAAATGATCCAGATGGAGAATCCCATGAAGAGAATCCTCGCAACGGCCGGTATTGCGGGCATTGCGTTAATTGGCGTTACAGCCCCGGCAAATGCCGGCGACGACAAAGTCAGCATTTGCCACGCAACGGGCTCGGAATCGAACCCCTTCGTGAGCATCACGGTCAGCAAGAATGCGCTCAATGGAAATGGCCATGCCTCGCACAGTGGCGACCTGATTCCCGCGCCTGCGGGCGGCTGCCCTGGCGGGTCAAAGGGTGACCACGGCCCCAAGGACGACGACGAGGGCCACGACTCCAAGAAGGTCACCATTTGCCACGCGACGGGATCCGAGAAGAACCCGTACGTCGTCATCACCATTCCCGAAAAGGCGTGGTGGAACGGCCACAAGGACGGACATAACGGCAGGGCCGACATCTATCCGGTCCCGGCGGGCGGTTGCGACGTGAAGGGTGAAGAAGAAGAGGAACAGGAAGAGACGAAGCCGCCCGTTGTGGTTCCGCCGGTTGTGACTCCGCCTGTTGTTGTTCCGCCGGTCGTGACGCCGCCTGTTGTTGTCCCGCCGGCCGTGACTCCGCCGGCTGTTGTCGCAGTGCCCGCTGGAGCCGCAGCAGGAGCAGCAGCGGCCCCGGCTGCCGCTCCGGTGGTCAACCGCGGGTTCAATGCCCAGACTGCGGCCGGAACCCAGACAGATGCCGGCATGCCCGCTTGGTTCGGGGGCTTGGCTGCACTGCTTGGCGCCACGGGACTGGTCGCCCTGCGGCACAGGGGACGCCTGCAGAACTTCGGGTCGTCGAAGTAAGGCAGTTCCTGTGGTCAGGACGGGCATCCACCGTTACGGTGCGATGCCCGTCCACACCTATATCTACGGAGGAGTTCCGATGTCCTTCCCCTACCGCCATGACGTGGACAGCCCGCCCCTGGACCGCGATATCGCCGCGCCTGGTGCGGGCGGGCGGGGCGGAGCCCCGGACGACGGACCCGAGGACTGGGTTCCCGAGGGCAGGACTCCGGAGAAGGAGGCGGCCGGAAACGGGGCCCACCACCAACGGCTGTTGGAGCGGTGGCGCAGTGACCTTTTACGCCTGAACCGTTTTCTGCTGGCGAGCCTGCCACTGAACCGCCTGTCACTGAACCGCGGCGATCTGCTGCTGCTCCTCGCCGGGGTCGTGGCCTTCTTGGTGTTGACGTTCCTCCCCGGCATCGTCGCTCCCGGGAACACGTCCGGCAGGGCCGGGTCCCACCCGGCGCCTGCCCCGTATACGCGGTCGGCCGAGCTGGCTCTGCCTGGCTATGCTGTGCCGCCGGACACTTTCCCTTGGAGCGGCAAGGAGACCCCGACAACTGCACCCGCGGCGAAGGAACCGCCGCCGAGCCTGCCCAGCTATCCGCCGGCCGCAGCCCCCACCAGGATCGTCTATCCGGCGGCCGGGCTGGACGTCGCGATTCATCCGCTGACCCCGTCGCGCGAGGAGCTGGAGTCCCAGGCGATCGTGCCGCCGATCACCGTGGACGGCTATTGGGTGTCAGACTTCGGCATGCCCGGCGCCGGGTCCACCAACACGACGTACATCCTGGGCCACAGTTGGGAAGGCCGGGACGCTCCCTTCAACCGGCTCAGCGCCGCGAGTGTTCCCGGTGACATCTTCGAAGCCACAACCGCATCGGGAACCATGCGCTACAGGGTGGATTCGGTGGACACCTACGTGAAGGCAAGCCTGAAGGACAGCCCGATCTGGACCGCAGTTCCCAACCGCCTTGTGCTGATCAGCTGCTATACGGAAGATCCCTGGGGGAAGAACGTGGTGGTCGTTGCGTCTCCGGTCCCCTCGCCCTGACAACGGCGACGGCGGCGCTGTGCCGCCGTCGCCGTCGTACGGTGTTGCGGGCGACTATTCGCCCCGGTGCCGCCCGTGCGTGGCGATGTAGTCCGCCGCGGCACGCTGCAGCTTCCGCTCCTTGGCGAGCTGCCGCCGGATGGTGGTGAGCTCCCCGCTGATGCGCGCCTGTTCGGCAGCGATCTCCCGCTGCTCCGCGGTCTGTTCGTGGACGGCACGCAGCGCTTCGGCCAAGTGGAGCTGCTGTTCGGCCAGCAGCTGCTGCGTCTGCAGCAGGAGGGGCACGACGTCGGCGGCTTCTTGCTGCGGGTCGGCCACCATGGTCCGGGAACGCACCCGGGAACCTTCCCGTTCGGCGGACGGGGCGTCGCCGTCGAGGTGTCCGCGCCCTTCGCGGGTGGTGCTCCGATCTTGGCGTGCGGCGTCGGGAAAGCGGGACTCTTGGGCGCGCTGCCTGCTGAGGACCTCGATGAACTCCCGGTCGAGGTCCACGATGCCGGCGTCGGCCGCGGCGGCCGGCGCCGAGGCCGGAGCGGCGTTGCCGTTGTCTGAAACTGCAGTGCTTCCGGAAGCGGCAGGTGCCGGGACGATGTCAACGGTGGGGCGCAGCGGCTGTTCCTTGATGCACAGGACCGCTACAAGGGCGATGATGCCGATCACCGCGGAGATCAGGAAGATTTCGGCTGTCGCGTCACCGTAGGCCGCCCTCATGATGTCCCGGACCGGGGCCGGCATGTCCTGGAGGTCCATGCTGGCTCCGGCGGAGCCGCCTGCGGCCGGGATCCCGGCTGCGGCCAGGCCCTCGGTAGCCAGTTCCTTGACGCGGTTGGCCAGGACGGCGCCCAGCACGGACACTCCGATCGCGCCGCCCACGGAGCGGAAGAATGCCACGGAGGCGCTCGCGGTACCGATGTCAGTGGCCCGGACAGTGTTCTGGACTGCCAGCACGAGGTTCTGCATCAGCAGGCCGAGCCCCAGTCCGAGGACCGCGGTGTAGAGGCCGGTCAGCCAGAGTTCGGTGGTGTGGTCGATGGTTCCGGCCAATCCCAGTCCGCCGATCAGGAAGATGGAGCCGGCTACGAGGTAGCGCTTCCACTTGCCGGTGCGGCTGATCAGCTGGCCCGACAGCACCGACCCGATGAGGTTACCGGCGATCATGGGCAGCGTCAGCAGCCCTGCTTCGGTGGGACTGGCACCGCGGGCCACCTGGAAGTACTGGCCCAGGAAGGCGGAGGACCCGAACATGCCGACGCCTACTGCGACGGAAGCGAGGATGGCCAGGGCGGTGGTGCGTTCGCTGATGATCTTGAGCGGGATGATGGGCTGCTCCACCCTGGATTCCACGACGACGAGGAGGGCCAGGAGCAGCACGCCGCCGCCCACCATTGCGGCCGTCTGCCAGGACCACCAGTCGTAGTATTCCGGGTTGCCGGCGAAAGACACCCAGATCAGCAGCAGGCTGACGCCGGAGGTGAGCAGGATGGACCCGAGCCAGTCGATCTTGGCGTGGCGCTTGACGTGGGGAAGCTTCAGCGTGATCTGCAGCAGGATGAGGGCGATGACGGCCAGCGGGACACAGACGAAGAAGGTCCAGCGCCAGCCCAGCGGGCTGTCCACAATAAATCCGCCGAGCAGCGGGCCGCCGGCGGTGCCCACAGCCATGACGCCGCCCATGTAGCCGGAGTACTTGCCGCGGTCCCGGGGCGGGATGATGGAGCCGATGATGGCCTGCGCCAACGCGGTCAGGCCGCCCATGGCGACGCCCTGGATAACGCGGGCGGTCAGCAGCAGCGGGATCGTCTCGGACAGGCCCGCCATCACGGAACCGGCCACGAAGATCACAATGCTCAGCTGGACGAGCACCTTCTTGTCGAAGAGATCGGCGAGCTTGCCCCAGATCGGGGTGGTGGCGGCGTTGGCCAGCAGGGCAGCCGTGATGACCCAGGCGAAGTCCGTCTGGGTGCCCTTGAGCTCGGACATGATGGTGGGCAGCGCGTTGGCCACGATGGTACTGCTGATGATCGCCGTGAAGAACGCGGCCAGCAGCCCGGTGAGGGCCTCCATGATCTGGCGGTGGCTCATCGCAGGCTGCGGCGCCGGTGCGGATGGTTGCGGTGATGTATTTGACAGGGCCCGGGACGGACCGGTGGCTGAAGCGTGGCTCGCCATGTGCAGCTCCTAAGCGGTTGGAATGTTTTCGATGGATCCGGCCGTCTTTGCCCGGGCAGAATCCCTGAGGGATTCGGCAAGTTTCTTCAGGACTTTCGCGGTCTCTTCGGCGTCGTCCTCGCTCCAGTCCTGCAGGTAACCCTGGAGCGTCGCAGTGCGCTGCTGCTCTATCTCGCGCAGCTTCCCCGCGCCGGCCTCGGACAGCGCCACAAGCTGGGCCCGTCCGTCTTCCGGATCAGGCCTGCGGACCACCAGCCCGTGTTCTTCCAGGTCGGCAATATGCCGGCTCAGGACGGGAGCGCTGACCCCCAGACGCGCGGCGAGATGCGTGGCCCGGGACTCCCCCTCCCCCACGAACCGCAGGACGCCCTGGAGCGCCACCCCGGTTTCCTGGCCGCGCAGGCTTGAGACCGCGACGCAGCGGACCGCCCGCTGCAGGTCGAAGATCTGGTAAACGAGATCGGCCGCGGTTTCCGGTGCAACTGCCATGCTGAATAACCCCTTTGCTTGCCTAAAGCAACTATACGGGAGAATGGTTGCTTTGGGAAACTAACAGCTCGGCGTTGGTGTCGGACGGGCTCGTGGCACGCAAACGTCAAGCGCGAACGGACAGTTGAGGCCCCCGCTTTTGGGGCCTCAACTGTCCGTTCGCGCTATGTGGTGGCGGTTGGGTTGGTGGGAGTTTCAGACGCCCAGGTGGGTGGGTCCGAACATCTTGAGCAGGGTTTCGACGACGACGACGTTCGGCCCGTCGGCGGCGAAGCCCGCCTTGAGCGCGTCCCCGACGTTCTCCGGGGTCACCCGGACGGCCGGGACGCCGAAGGCTTCGGCGAGTTTGACGAAGTCGGGGCGGGCTAGTTCGGTGGCCGTGGCCTGGCCGAAGGCGCCCACCATGTACTCGCGCAGGATGCCGTAGCCGCCATCGTCCACGATCAGCCAGGTGACCGGGACGTTGTGCTGCTTGGCCGTGGCCAGTTCGGAGATGGAATACATGGCCGAACCGTCGCCGGAGACCGCGAGGACCCGCCCGGGCTTGCCGATGGTTTCCAGCCCCACTGCCCCGCCAATGGCGGCGGGGAAGCCGAAGCCCAGCCCGCCGGCGCCCTGGGCGGAGTGGAACTGACCCTCGCGGGCGTCCCAGCAGCTCCAGCCCCAGTACGCGGAGATGGTCATGTCCCAGAAGGTCTGCATGTCAGCAGGTACGGCTTCGCGGATGTCGGCCATGAACTTCAGTTCCTTGCCGAGGTCCTGGGACTCCAGCCGGGCCTTGACCTTGGCCAGGGATTCCTTGACCAGCGCCTCCGGTGAGGTGCCGTGCCAGTCGGCCCGTTCCCCGTGCGGTTCGGTCAGGGCAGCATCCAGAGCCGCGAGGGCCTGGCCGGCGTCGGCACGGATGCCCAGGCCGGGCCGGTTGGACTCCAGGACCCGGGGTTCGGCGTCGATCTGGATGATCCGGCCGCGCGGCTCGAACGTGAAGTAGTTGGAGGTGACTTCGCCGAGGGAGGAGCCGATGACGATCAGCACGTCCGCGTCCTCGAGCAGGTCCGTCATGTACCGGTCCTCGATCCAGGACTGCAGCGAGAGCTCGTGGTTCCACGGGAACGCGCCGTTGCCGCCGGGGGTGCAGATCACCGGTGCCCGCAGCTTCTCCGCGATGGACAGCAGGGACTTCTCGGCCCGGCCGCGGCGCGTGCCGCCGCCGGCGATGATCGCCGGACGTTCCGCCGTCGACAGCCACTTCACTGCTTCGCGGACCAGCTCCACCCGGGGCGGGTTGTCCGCCGCTTCGGCGAGGGCGTCCTCCACCGGCGGGACCATGATGGGGTCCAGCAGGACGTTCTGCGGGATCTCCAGCCAGACGGGGCCCTGCGGGGAGGAAATCGCCTCGGTCCAGGCGTCCTGGATGGCGGAGGGGATCCCGGAGGCGTGCTGGATCAGGCGCTGGCTCTTGGTGACGTTCGCGGCCGAGGCCTTCTGGTCATCGAGCTGGTGGAGCATGCCTTTGCGCCGGGCGCCGAGCCCGTCCAGCGGAATCTGGCTGGCCACCACCACCATGGGCACACCCGTGGCGTAGGCTTCCTGCAGCCCGGCCAGGGACGTCAGCGCACCCGGGCCGGTGGACAGGAACAGCACCCCCACCTCGCCCGTGGCCCGTGAATACCCGTCGGCCGCGAACGCTGAATTATTCTCCACCCGCGAGGACACGAAGTGCAGGTTTCCCCGGCCCATCGCATCGAACAGGCCCAGTGCGTGCTGGCCCGGGATGCCAAAAACCGTCTTCGCGCCGAGCGCTTCAAGGGTCTCGACGACGAGGTCCCCGCCGTTGCGGACGCTGGTACCTTTTGTTGGAGCAGCCGCGCCCGGATCGAAATCGATCACTTCGAGAACTCCTCGACGGTCGGACTGATGATTTTTCCGGGCTGGAAAGCGGCGGCGGCAAAACCTGCCTGGTGCCTCTTTTCCTGCCCGAGCGCCTGCGCGGCGTAGCCGTTGGCGGCGCCGAACCTGTTGCCTTCAACGGCGGAGTCCGCCATGAGCGTGACGAGTTCGTAGGCAACGTGACTGGCCGCGACGCCGGTGATTTCAGCGTGGTCGTAGGCCGGAGCCACCTCAACGATGTCCGCACCGACCAGGTTCATGCCCCGGAAGCCGCGGATGATCTCCAGCAGTTCCCGACTGGTGATGCCGCCGGCCTCCGGGGTTCCGGTGCCCGGCGCGTGCGCGGGGTCCAGGACGTCGATGTCAACGGAGATGTACAGCGGGCGGTTGCCGATCCGGTCCCGGACCTTGGCCACCGTCTCCAGGACGCCCTGGTAGTAGACGTCGGCCGAGGTGACGATGCCGAAGCCGAAGCGGTGGTCGTCGTCGAGGTCCTTCTTGCCGTACAGCGGACCGCGGGTTCCAATGTGGCTGATGGCCTCGGTGTCCAGGATGCCCTCCTCGACAGCGCGGCGGAACGGCGTGCCGTGGGTGTATTCGGCCCCGAAGTACGTGTCCCAGGTGTCCAGGTGCGCATCGAAGTGCAGCATGGCCACGGGCTCCCCGGCGCGCTCGGCAGCGGCACGGAGGAGCGGCAGGGCGATGGTGTGGTCTCCGCCAAGAGTGACCAGCTTGCTGCCACCGGCAGTCAGGTCCAGGGCGTTCTGCTGGATGGTCTCGATGGCTTCGTTGATGTTGAACGGGTTCACGGCCATGTCGCCAGCGTCCGCCACCTGGACGTTTTCGAACGGGCTGACGTCCCACGCCGGGTTGTAGGGGCGCAGCAGCCGGCTGGCCTCGCGAACGTGGTTGGCGCCGAAACGGGCACCCGGGCGGTAGGAGACGCCGGAATCGAAGGGCACCCCCACCACCGTGATGTCGGCCTTGGCCACCTGGTCCAGCCTGGGCAGTCGGGCGTACGTAGCAGCCCCTGCATAGCGGGGAATACGGGATGAATCGATAGGGCCAAGGTTGCCGTTGGCCTCGATGCGCAGCTCTTCCAAAGGAACGCCTCTCCTTCGAGGATGGATCGGTAGTGTGACACCCATCATACACTCAAGTTTCCCGTTGTGCATCAAGTGTTTACCAATCGCTTCCGGGATCGGCCCCTCACGCCGGCGCGTATTCCTCAGTCGATGGCGGACGCCCCCCGCTCCCCCGTCCTGACCCTCACGGCGTCGCAGACGGAGACGGTCCAGATCTTCCCGTCCCCGAACCGACCGGTGCTGGCGCCCGATTCGATGGCCGCCATCACACCGTCCATGGCTTCCTCGGTCACCAGCACCTCCACGCGCGCCTTCGGCAGAAGGTCGGAGTTGTATTCGGTTCCGCGGTAGACCTCCACGTGGCCCCGCTGCTGACCGTAGCCGCTGGCCTGGCTAACGGTCAGTCCGCTGACGCCGAACCCTTCCAAGGCCGCCCGGACGGTCTCGACCTTTTCCGGACGGACGATGGCCGTGATGAGTTTCACGTCCCCACCCTGCTGTTCTCTGACTGCCGGCCGGACTGGCCCGCCGCTACTACTTCCGCAGGCGTTTCCGCGGAAGCAACCTCAGGCTTGTCCGCCTCGCCCTCCGCAGGGACTGTCTTGCTATGGTGCTCGCCCGGGTGGAATGTACCGCCAACCATCAGCAGCTCGTAGGCGGTTTCGGCGTGTTCGGTAACGTCGATGCCGGACCGTTCGTTGGCTTCGGACACCCGCATGCCCATCATCTTGTGGATGGCGAATCCGATCAGCGTGGTCATAAGAGCGCTCCAGGCGGTGACTATCAGCGCGGTGAGGACCTGGGGCCAGAACTGTGTCAGGCCGCCGCCGTAGAAGAGCCCGCCCTCGGTCTTGACCGACGGGACAGCGAAGAATCCCAGTGAGAGCGTCCCCCACAGGCCGCCGACAAAGTGCACGGCCACCACGTCCAGCGAATCATCCAGGCCGATCTTGAATTTGAGTCCGACCGCGAGCGCGCACACCGCCCCGGCCACGACACCGATCAGGATGGCGCCGATCGGGTCCACGAACCCGCAGGCCGGCGTGACGGCGACCAGGCCGGCGACGGCTCCCGATGCGGCGCCGAGGGAAGTGGCGTGGCCGTCCCGGAGCCTTTCGATCAGCAGCCACCCCAGGAGCGCCGCACTCGTGGCCAGCAGGGTGTTGGTCCAGGCCAGGCCGGCGATGGCGTCGGCCGCGAGTTCAGAGCCGGCATTGAAGCCAAACCAGCCGAACCACAGGAGTCCTGCGCCGAGCATCACGAAAGGCAGGTTGTGCGGACGGATGTTGGGATCCTTCATGAATCCGAGGCGTTTTCCGAGCACGACGGCGAGCATCAGTCCCGCTATGCCCGCATTCATGTGGACCACGGTTCCGCCGGCGAAGTCGAGGGCGGAGATCTTGCTGCCGACGATGCCCGTGGGGCCGAACAGTCCGCCGCCCCAGACCCAGTGCGCAATGGGGGCGTAAACGAGCGTGACCCACAGCGCCGCGAATAGCAGCCACGGCCCGAACCGGACCCGCTCCGCCACCGCTCCGCTGATCAGTGCCACGGTGATGATGGCGAACGTTGCCTGGAAGCCGATGAACACCATGTCCGGGAGCCCGGGCGCCTTGCCCCCGATAGTGCTGGTCAGTCCGCTCAGGCCGGGGTTGGCAAAGGGATCGCCGACGAGCCCGGCCATGGTGTCAGGTCCGAATGCCAGCCCATAGCCCCACAGCGCCCAGACCACAGCAACAACGCCCATGGCGCCAAAGCTCATCATCATAATGTTCAGGACGGATTTCATCCGGACGAGGCCCCCGTAGAAGAATGCCAGGCCGGGGGTCATCAGCAGGACGAGTGCGGACGCTGCCAGCATCCAGGCCGTGGCGCCGGGATCGAGCACCGCGGGATCCACTGCCATTCCCACATTGACTAGAGAGATGTTCATTTCGGGAGCCTTCCTCAAGAAGTGGCGCTCCTGGGCGCCGGCTACGGCGAGACCATTCAAAACGACGGTGCAGCTATGAGTTCCCCAAATCCGACGCTACAACCGGGGTGTTTCCGCCATAGCCACAAAGTTTTTCCGGGACGTTAAACAGCAGGGTCGGGCATGAACCCTGCGTTTCCGGCATATTTCCGGGATGTGACATACATCTCACCATCGTTGCGCCGATGCGCCGCCCACCCGCTAAGGCCCCGGGCCACGCGCTTCCGGGCAGAAAGTAACGACGGTCACACCGGGCGTAAAGATTTCGTTAAAGCCTGCATCCTGCGCACGTTCCCGGGCCTACGCTCCAATCAGGAGCAGCACCACGGGCCTCAGACGGCCGAAAGCCGCGCTCCGCGAAAGGATACCGTGACCACGCTCACCCGGCCGCCCGCCGACCCCTCCGACAGGTTCAAACGCAAGCCCCATCGGCTAAGGGGCTGGCTGCTGGAGGGCATGCCCGAAGGATCCGGCAAACGGCAGGGTCCCCACGGCCAGCCGCAGGCGAACCACACACCCCAGCCCTGGTGGAAGGTCATGTGCCTCACCGGCGTGGACTACTTCTCCACGCTTGGCTACCAGCCCGCCATTGCCGCGCTTGCCGCCGGAATGGTCTCCCCCCTGGCGACCGTGGTCCTGGTGGCCGTCACGCTCCTGGGCGCCCTGCCGGTGTACCGGCGGGTGGCCTCCGAGAGCCCCCGCGGCGAGGGATCGATCGCCATGCTGGAGCGGCTGCTCCCCCGCTGGGGCGGGAAGCTGTTCGTCCTGGCACTCCTGGGTTTCGCCGCCACGGACTTCATGATCACCATGACCCTCTCGGCTGCGGACGCCAGTGCGCACGCCATCGAAAACCCGTTCGCCCCCGACTTCCTGCATGGCCAGGAAGTGGCGATAACGCTGGCATTGATCGCAGGCCTGGGCGTGGTCTTCCTCCGCGGCTTCAAGGAAGCCATCAACGTGGCGGTTGTTCTGGTGGCGGTGTTCCTGCTGCTCAATGCGGTTGTGGTCTTGGTGGGCCTCGCCCATGTGTTCAGCGAAGCCCATGTGGTCACGGACTGGTGGGCCGCCCTCAACCAGCAGCACGGAAACCCCCTCGTGATGATCGGCATCGCCCTGCTGGTTTTCCCCAAGCTTGCGCTGGGGCTCTCCGGCTTCGAAACGGGAGTGGCAGTCATGCCGCAGATCCAGGGCAGCCCGGACGACACCGAGGCAAAGCCGACCGGCCGGATCCGCGGCGCGCACAAGCTCCTGACCACGGCCGCCCTGATCATGAGCGGGTTCCTCATCGCCTCCAGTTTCATCACCACGTTCCTGATCCCGGCAGCCGAGTTCGAACCGGGCGGCAAGGCCAATGGCCGGGCGCTGGCCTTCCTGGCCCACCAGTTCCTGGGCGACGGTTTCGGAACCGTCTACGACCTGAGCACCATCGCCATTCTCTGGTTCGCCGGAGCCTCGGCCATGGCAGGGCTCCTCAACCTGGTACCCCGCTACCTCCCGCGCTTTGGCATGGCACCCGCCTGGACCCGGGCCGTGCGGCCCTTGGTGCTGGTGTTTACTGCTGTTGCTTTCCTCATCACACTTGTCTTTGAGGCCAATGTGGAAGCCCAGGGCGGTGCCTACGCCACCGGCGTCCTCGTGCTGATGACATCAGCCTCCATCGCCGTCACGTTGTCCGCCCGGCGCAAGCAGCAACGCGGCCGTACGGTCGCGTTCGGGGCGATCGCCGTCGTTTTCCTCTACACCACCGTTGCGAACGTCGTGGAACGCCCCGACGGCCTGAAGATCGCGGCGATGTTCATCCTCGGCATCGTGGTGGTGAGCTTCGCGTCGCGCGTCAGGCGCTCCTTCGAACTCCGCGCCACGCACATCCGACTGGACGAACAGGCCCTGGAGTTCATGGCCGCCAGCGAGGAAGGCCCCATCCGGCTGATCGCGCACGAGCCCAAACGCCTCAGCGCCGCGCGGTACCGGGCCAAGCTGGAGCACGCAGAACTGGCCAACCACTTGCCGGCGGATAGCGACGCGATCTTCATCGAGATCCTCGTTGACGACAGTTCGGACTTCGAGCAGGAACTCATGGTCACAGGGAAGGTCCGGCACGGCTTCCGCATTCTTGAAATACACAGCAACAACGTGCCCAACACGCTGGCGGCCGTGCTGCTGCACCTTCGCGATGTCACGGGACTGATGCCGCACATCTACTTCCGCTGGACCGAGGGGAACCCGCTGACCAACCTGACCCGGTTCCTGTTGTTCGGCGAGGGCGAGATCGCCCCCGTTACCCGGGAAGTGCTGCGCGAGGCAGAGCCGGACGTCACCCGCCGGCCCTGGGTCCACGTGGGCTGAGCCACGCCCCGCCGGGTCAGCGGCGCGGGTCAGCGGCTGGCGGGTCAGCCCGCCGGGTCAGCGGCTGGCGGGTCAGCCCGCCGGGTCAGCGGCTGGCGGCCGGGACCAGCACCCAGAGCACTTCAACGGCGTCGTCCGTGGGGTTGATCCAGGTGTGCGGCTCCCGGCCGGGGAACGTCACGGTGTCGCCGGAGCTGAGCTCGTATTCCTCATTCGTGAGGATCAGCCTGATCCGGCCGTTGATCACGTGGAGGACATCGACGTCGCAGTCCACGGCGTACAGTTCGGATTCGCCGCGGCCGCGGGGCTCGATCACGGCCTGGATGATCTGGACGCGCCGTTCGGAGCGCGCCGTCAGGAGGCGCTCGATGATGCCTTCGCCGCCCAGTGAAATGCGCGGCCCCTCGTCCTTCTTGGTGAGGTGGGTTTCCGGCGCGGCAAACAGGTCGCCGATGGAGATGGAGAGCACCTGGCACAGCGTCACGAGTGAAGCCACCGACGGCGATGTCAGGTCGCGTTCAACCCGGCTCAGGAATCCCTTGGTGAGGCCGGTGGCGTCCGCCACCTGCTCGATCGTGAGCCGCTGTGACTGGCGGGCAGCACGGATGCGTGAACCGATGGCAACTGGAATATTGCTCGGTTCAACTGGTAGTGCCTTCATTAACGAACCTTTCGCAGCCGGCCGCACGGCCCCATCGCTGGAGCCATACTAGCTGGATACCCGCCTTGTGACGCGGGAACGGGCCGTTGGTGTCAGATGCACCTTGACTGTTACCGCCGTCACAACTACTCTTTTAGGCAACAAGTGTTGTCTATTAGGCAATCACCAGAGAATCACCGAGTCACCATCAGGGATCTCCCCCTGCATCAACCGCAACATAGCAGCGGATTTCCGGCACTGCGCTGACGCTTCCGCGAATTCCCGCCCTGCTGCCAATCAGCTCCAAGGAGCATTTTCATGGACGCAAATTTCGTCAACATCGCCATTGTGGTGGTGTACCTGGTCGCCATGCTGGCCTTCGGGTGGTGGGGTAAGTCCCGCACCAAGAACAACAGCGATTTCCTGGTGGCCGGCCGCAGGCTTGGCCCATTCCTTTACACCGGCACCATGGCAGCCGTGGTTCTCGGCGGGGCCTCAACGGTGGGCGGTGTGGGCCTCGGCTACAAGTTCGGCATCTCCGGCATGTGGCTCGTGGTGGCCATCGGCACCGGCGTGCTGCTGCTGAGCCTGCTGTTTGCCGGCACCATCCAGAAGTTGAAGATCTACACGGTGTCACAGATGCTGACGCTCCGCTACGGCAGCCGGGCCACGCAGACTTCAGGCATCGTGATGCTGGCGTACACACTGATGCTGTGCGCCACCTCCACCAGCGCCTATGCCACCATCTTCGTGGTGCTGTTCGGCTGGGACCGTGCGCTGGCCATCGCCATCGGCGGCGCAATCGTCCTGGTGTACTCGACCATCGGCGGCATGTGGTCCATCACCCTTGCGGACCAGGTCCAGTTCGTCATCAAGACCGTCGGCATCTTCTTCCTGATGCTGCCCTTCACGCTCAACGCAGCGGGCGGCCTGGACGGCATCCGCAGCCGCGTTGAAGACAGCTTCTTCCAGATTGATGGCATCGGGATCCAGACCATCATCACGTACTTCGTGGTCTACACCCTCGGCCTCCTGATCGGCCAGGACATCTGGCAGCGCGTGTTCACCGCCAAGACCCCCACTGTTGCCCGCTGGGGCGGCGCAACGGCCGGCGTCTACTGCATCCTCTACGGCGCAGCAGGTGCCCTGATCGGCCTGGGCGCACGGGTGGCGCTCCCGGAGATCGACGTCGCCACGCAGGGCAAGGACGTTGTCTACGCCGAGGTGGCGCAGAACCTGCTGCCCATCGGCATCGGCGGCCTGGTGCTCGCAGCGGCCGTGGCCGCCATGATGTCCACCGCCTCCGGTGCGCTCATCGCAGCCGCAACGGTGGCCCGCGCCGACGTCCTTCCCTTCGTGGGCAGCTGGTTCGGCAAGGACATCAACACCGATGACTCCGACAACCCTGAGCACGACGTCAAAGCCAACCGTATGTGGGTCCTTGGCCTGGGCGTTATAGCCATTGTCATCGCCATCATCACCAAGGACGTCGTAGCCGCACTGACCATCGCCTACGACATCCTGGTTGGCGGGCTCCTGGTCGCGATCCTCGGTGGCCTGGTGTGGAAGCGCGGAACCGGTGTTGCTGCCGCAGCCTCCATGGCCGTGGGTTCCGTGGTAACCCTCGGCACCATGATCTACCTGGAGATCAATGCCGCCGCCCCCTTGGACGGCATCTACGCGAACGAGCCGATCTACTACGGCCTGCTCGCCTCCGCCGCTGTCTACATAGCGGTATCGCTGCTGACCAAACCCACCGACGCGCACGTTATGAAGAACTGGTACCGGCGCGTTGCCGGCAAGGCTTCCGAAGAAGAGTCAGTTCCGACGCTCGCCAACTAGAACCGGCCATGTAGAACCGCAAAAACAGCGCACGACGGCGGTGCCTCCCCTGCGCGGGAGGCACCGCCGTCGTGCGTTTACAGCCTGGGGTGTTTCACTCCTCTTCCACGGGCTCAGGGAATTCTTCACCGTTTAGAGGCACCACGGGTTTTTCGTCGCCAAGGAAATCCTCCTCGACCAGGGGAACACGCCGGCCGGCGTCTTCCAGCAGTTCCTCTTCCTCGGTCTCCCCTGCGTCATCGATCGGCGCGTCCTCGGCAAAGTCATAGGCGGGATCGGATTCGATGGTGTCGCGTTCCGGCTGGATGGGCCGTGATCCGGTGGTGTCCATGGTGCAAACCTCCGTGTCTGGTTGTGCGGCCAAGGGCCGGGCCTTGGAAGCACCTGCCCTGGCAATCATCACAGCACCGGCATTACGCGGGGTCAATAGCCGGCGCATTGCTCCCCGCCAGAGCCCGCAAACCACTGCGGTTTTTACGGTCCGCCTAAACTTCCCGGTGAGGACCACCGGCCGAAAATTGGCGCGAAACCGGGGTAGGCTGGACCTGCAATGGGGCCGAACCATGCCCTATCAAGCCCAGGAGTGTTCGTGTCTCAGCACGCTAAATCTGACCGAAACCAGCCCTGCCCCGCCGATACCCCGGCCGCAAGCGCCCCGGAAGCCAACGCAGCAACCACCCCCGCCACCGCCCCCGGCCACGCCGACATCAAGCGCTGGCGCCAGTACCTTGCCGACGAACGTGCCGAGGCCGCCGTCTACCGCGACCTGGCGCAGAACCGCCGCGGCGAGGAGCGGGACATCCTGCTGGCCCTGGCCGAGGCCGAGGGCCGCCACGAAGCGCACTGGCTCCGGCTCCTCGGCGATCACGCCGGGAAGCCCCGCCCGGCATCCCTCCGCAGCCAGCTGCTGGGATTCCTGGCCCGGCATTTCGGTTCCGTGTTCGTGCTGGCGCTGGCCCAGCGAGCCGAGGGCCGCTCCCCTTACTTCTCGGACCCGTCGGCCACGCCCGCCATGGTTGCCGACGAGCAGATCCACGAGGAAGTTGTCCGTGGACTCGCCACCCGCGGCCGGAACCGGCTGGCGGGCTCCTTCAGGGCCGCCGTGTTCGGTGCCAATGACGGCCTGGTCAGCAACCTTTCCCTGGTGATGGGGATGGCCGCATCCGGCGTTGGCAGCCAGGTGGTACTCCTGAGCGGTGTGGCCGGGCTGCTCGCCGGAGCGCTGTCCATGGGCGCGGGCGAATTCATCTCCGTCCGTTCCCAGCGCGAACTGCTGGCTGCAACGCGGCCCACCCAGATCACCCTTTCCGCCGCCCCGCTGCTGGACATCGAGCACAATGAGCTGCTGCTGGTTTACCTGGCCCGCGGGATGTCCCGGGAAGCCGCCGAACACCGCGTGGCGGAACGAATGGGCCTGCTGAGCTGCGACTGCGATCCCAGTCTGTCGCTCCAGCCGGAGCTCCCCGAGGCCGAGGACCGGCATGAGGCGGTGGGCACGGCATGGAGCGCGGCGGCGTCGAGCTTCTGTTTCTTCGCCTCCGGCGCCATCATTCCCATCATCCCGTTCCTGCTTGGCATGACGGGCGTCGCGGCACTGGTGGTTTCCGCCGTGCTGGTGGGCATGGCGCTCCTGGTGACGGGCGGCGTCGTCGGACTCCTGTCCGGGACCTCCCCGACGAGCCGCGGTTTCCGGCAACTGGCCATCGGCATGGGCGCCGCCGGCGTCACGTACCTCCTCGGCCTGGCGTTCGGCGCGGTGGTTGCCTAGTGGACAGTCCCCCGCCCGGTCAACGAAGGCCGCGGCATTCCGGCCGGATGGGCAACACGGCCCGGATTCTGCGCAACGTGGCCCTCACCGCGCTGATAGCGGTGACGGCGTTTACGGCTGCCGGACTGTTCTATGGCGATCCACGTTTCGTGGGGCTCTTCGAATTCCGGAACAGCACGGTCCCCAACGGACAGGCTGCGGACCAGCAGCCGGGAACAGCTGCGGAAACTGTTGGGTCCGATGCGCCTCCCCCGGGACTGGAGGAAGAGGACTCCCCGCTGGGAACAGCGGACGAGCCGCCCGTCCCCAGCGATTCCTTCAAGTTCCTGGCGATGAACGACGACGGCAAACCCGTAGGCTATTCGCCGTGCCGCCCGCTGCATTACGTGGTCAATGCCGGGCTGGCTCCGGCCGGCGCGGAAGGCCTGGTGGAGGAAGCCGTCGGCACCATAGCCCGGGCCACCGGGATCCGCTTCATCAACGACGGACCGTCCACCGAAGCGCCTTCCGGGGACCGCGATCCGTACCAGCCTGAAACTTACGGCGAGCGGTGGGCGCCGCTCCTCATCTCGTGGACCACACCGGAGGCCTCCCCCAAGCTCAAGGGGCAGGTGATCGGCACCGGCGGGAGCACGCACTACAGTTTTGACGGCGGTCCGAAGACCTTCGTTACCGGCAGCCTGGACCTCGACGCACCGCAGATTGCCGGCGAACTCGAGCGGCCCGAGGGCTCCGCCTACGCCACCGCCGTCATCCTGCACGAACTGTCCCATGTGATGGGGCTGGAGCACGTCGATGACCCCCTGCAGCTGATGTACCCGGAAATCGGCACGCCGGACGGCCTCGCCGCCGGCGACCTTAACGGCCTGTACAAGCTGGGCCAGGCCGCCTGCCGCAAGGACCTTTAGCCGGCCGCTGCCAACGGGACACTATTAACGGGACACTGCTAACGGGACACTGCTAACGGGACCCTGCTAACGGGACACCGCGTCGAGGGCTTCCTCCACAGTTTCCACCAGGAAGATCCTGTCCGCCATGGACTTGCCCGCCGCAAGGCTCTGCAGCAAGGGCCACGCCGGATACCGCCGCTTCCAGTGCTCGGTGCCAACGAGCACCATGGGCCTGATGGTTTCGGAGGCTCCGTAGTAGTTCTCGCACGCGTCCTGGAAGATTTCCTGCAGTGTGCCGGCGGACCCGGGCAGGAAGATCACACCGCCGTCGCAAAGCTCCAGCAGGATCGCCTCCCGGATGGCGTTGGCGAAGTACTTGGCGATATGGGTGGCGAAATAGTTGGGGGGCTCGTGGCCGTAGAACCAGGTGGGAATCCCCAGCGACGGCGTCCCGCCCGGATGGCGTTCGACGACGGCGGCGGCCGTCCGCGCCCACGCGGACACCGAGGGCCGGAAGCCCGGAACGGCTGCCAACTGGGCCAACGCAGCGTGGAAGTCCGCGTCCGGCAGTTCGCTGAGGTACGCGCCCATGTTGGCGGCCTCCATGGCCCCCGGCCCGCCGCCCGTGGCCACCACCCGGCCGCTCCTGGCAAGGAGCCGCCCGGCGACGGCGGCCTCCATGAAGGCCGGCGTTCCCCGCCTCGCGGTATGGCCGCCCATCACCCCCACCATCGAGCGGCCGCCCAGCTCGGAGCGCGTCAGTTCATCGAGGGCGTCGCCGATCGAATGGTCATGTAGCGCCGCGGCCAGCGTGGCATCCAGCCGGTGGCGCTGGCCGGGCCGGATGCTCCAGTGGTAGATCCGGCCGTCCAGCGTGGCCTCGTAGGGCGCACCGGGCGGACCGGAGTAGAGCTCCTGCGGTGAGTAGAGCTGCCCGCGATAGGGATCGAAGGGGACGGACTCCAGCCTGGGGAAGATCAGCGCCCCGCGGTCCCGCAGCGACTCCTCCACGCCGTCGTCGAAGGTGCAGCCAAGGAAGATCGCGCCCTGCGCGTCCATGCCCTGCAGCGACGCGGTGCGGCCGCGCAGGTCCAACGACTGGGCGTGCCAGCCATGCATGGTGCGAACGCCCGCTTTCACCAGGCGGTCGAAGCTGTCCAGGCTTTCAACCTCAAGGGTTCTGGGGCTGGGGCTCAGGCTGCCGGCGGCGTTCATGCAGTCAGCCTAGTCCGCAGCGGGTAGAGCAGAAGCGCCCCGGCGGAAAATCCGCGGGGCGCTTCTGCTCTTACGTTCAGTGGACGGACAGGCGTTCACGTGCGGGCGGGGCCGCCGCGGATCAGGAGACCTGGAGCCCGCCATTGATGTCGTACGTGGCGGCAGTGATGTAGCCGGAGTCCTTGCCGAGCAGGAAGGAGATCAGGGCCGCGACTTCCTCGCGGGTGCCAACGCGTCCCATCATGATGCCCTCGGACATCTGGGCCTTGCGCTCCTCGCTCAGGGTGCCGCCCATGATGTCGGTGTCGATGGGGCCGGGTGCGATCGCGTTGACGGTGACCCCGAACTCCCCCACCTCGCGGGCAAGGGCGCGGGTGAAGCCGATGATTCCGGCCTTCGACGCACTGTACGCCACCTTGGAGTACGTGCCGCCGCCGCGCTGGGCGGAAATCGACGAGATGCTCACGATGCGTCCGAGCTTGCGCTCGATCATTCCCTTGAGCACGCGCTGGGACACGATGAAGGTTCCGCGCATGTTGATGGCGAAAACCTTGTCCCACTCCTCCACGGTGGTTTCCATGAACGTCGTCGGCGAGCTGATGCCCGCGAGGTTCGCGAGGGCCACGATGGGCGGCAGGGATTCTTCGATCTCGGTGATCGCCCGGTCCACGGAGGCGGCATCGGAAACGTCGGCGCCCACACCGATGGCCTTCACGGCGCGGTTGGAGCCGATCTCGGCAGCTGCGGCCTTGGCGTCCTCGGCGTTGATGTCCAGGATCGCGATGGACCAGCCCTCGCTGGCCATCCGGTCAGCGGCTGCGCGGCCAATGCCGCGGGCGGACGCCGCTCCGGTCAGTACTACGGTGCGTTCTGCGGGGAATGAGGTGATTGTCATGGTGTATCTTTCGTCGGGAATCGTCCGGTGTTCAGTCGGGTTCTTCGGGTTCGGTCAGGAGCGGACTTTGGCTGCGTTCACCGCTGCTGCGGCCGCAACTGCGGGATCCAGGGCGGCGTCGCCCTCAGGCCGCTTACGTGCATACAGGAAAGTGGCCACCGCGGTCACGCACAGGCAGAAGGACAGGAACAGCAGGCCGCTCTGGTTGTTGCCCGTGGCGTCCTTGAGCATGCCAACGGCGTAGGGTGCCACGAAACCGCCGAGGTTGCCCAGGGAGTTGACCAGGGCCAGGCCCGAGGCAGCGGCTGCTCCGGTGAGCGCCGCGGACGGCATGGACAGGAACGGGGCAATGGCTCCGTAGATCCCCATGGCAGAGGCAGTGAGGGCAATCAGGGCCAGGATGGGGTTCACCGGGAGCAGGTACCCGGCTGCCAGCAGGCCCATGCCGGCGAGCACCATGCTGACGGCAGTGTGCCAGGCGCGCTTTCCTGTCCGGTCCGCCCGCTTGCTCCAGAAGTACACAAAGACCGCAGCGATGGCGTAGGGAATGAAGACGATGAATCCCACTTCGGCGGTGGAGAACTTGCCCAGGGCTGCAACGATGGTGGGCATCCAGAGACCGAGGCCGTAGATGCCGCAGACCAGGCCGAAGTACAGCGCCGAGTAGACCAGCGTGCGCTTGTCCTTCAGGCCGGCCAGGAAGTTGTGGTTCCCGCCCTTGGACTTGGCGGCCAGTTCGGCCTCCATGGTGGTGGCGAGCCATTCGCGTTCGTCAGTGTTGAGCCATTTGGCGTCCCGCGGCCGGTCGGTCATCAGGATCGGGGTCAGCAGGCCCAGCAGGATGGCCGGGATGCCTTCGATGATGTACAGCCACTGCCAGCCCTGCAAGCCCATGATGCCGTCCATCTGCAGCAGCAGTCCGGACACCGGAGCGCCGAGCGCGTTGGATACCGGCTGGGCCAGGATGAAGATGCCCAGGACGGTGACGCGCTGGGCCGCAGGGAACCACAGGGTCAGGTAGAAAAGGATCGCCGGGAAGAACCCGGCCTCGGCTGCACCCAGCAGGAACCGGATGATGTAGTAGGTGCTTTCCCCGTTGACCATGCACATGGCCGTGGCGAAGATGCCCCAGGTGATGAGGATCCGGGCGAGCCACTTGCGCGCGCCGAAGCGGTACATGCCGGCGTTGCTCGGAACCTCCAGGAGCGCGTAGCCGAGGAAGAAAATGCCGGCGCCCAGGCCATAGGCGGCGGCGCTGAGGCCGATGTCCTCGCTCATGGTGAGCTTGGCGAAGCCCACGTTGTTGCGGTCAAGGTAGGCAACAAAGTAGAGCAGGACAATCAGCGGCATGACGCGGCGGCGGACCTTGCGAAGCGTGCGTTCGCCGAGCTCGCCGAGTCCTGCGGACTGCATGGGGAGTGAAGTCATCGTCGACCTTCTATCTGACGGATGCGGCGCCTGAACAGCGGCTGATCCGATGGGGAATGTGGAGGGGATTCCGTCGACTTCTAACTAAGTCTGATGTCTGACATCTGACGGAAGAACATGAGAAAGATCATAGGAGGGTGATCTGGGTTACGTCAAGCCTTGCGTGATTCGGCGGGCGCGCGATTGGCTGGCTCCGCGGGCGATGTCAGGGCTGGGGGTGGTGGACGTAACGCTCGTAGTCGCGGTACGTCTGGTCCATGTGTTCGTCCATGGTTCGCCGGGACACTTCGGCGTCACCGCTCAGGATGCCGTCCAGCACCTTCTGGTGGTACTCGATGGCGTGCAACTGGATTTCCGGCACGGCCGAGGTCTCCCGCCGCGTCATGTAGAGCAGCTGTCCGAGTTGCGCGAACAGGGCCCGGACAAAGGGATTGCCCGAGGCTTTCAGCACGGCGTCATGGAAGGCGATGTCGGCCTCGACAAAGCGGTCCAGGTCCCCGGCCTCGTGGAAGCGTTTCATGTCCGCGATGCACTCGCGCATCTGCTCGGCGTGCTCGGGAGTGTGCCGCTTGGCGGCAAGGGCAGCGGCACCGGTTTCCACCATGCGCCGCATCTCGATGAGCCCCACGGAGACCTGGTCCGCACCGTTTCCGTGCGACGCGGCCTTGAAGATCGCATCCAGCCCGGTCCAGTTGTCCGAGGGATTGACGAACGTTCCGCGCCCGGCCTTCACGTAAAGGATGTTCTGCGCCCTCAGCGCCTTGAGGGCTTCCCGCACGGTGAGCCTGCTGACCTCGTAGGCCTTGGCGATGTCGGCTTCGGGCGGGATGGCATCGTGCGGCTTCAGCTTGCCGTCGAGGATGTCGTCGAGCAGGCCGTCGACGAGGTCGTCAACGAGTGTCCTGCGGCCCATCCTGGCTCCTGCCTTCGGTCTTGCCCGCTGCTGCGGGTGCTTTCCACATTACTGTCGAATGCGGTCCGGTTCAGCATCACGGCCGGTCCGGAGACATACTTGTCCGGCTTGTCCGGCTTTGCCGGGGCAGCTTCCGGGTTCGCGGAGTGGCCCGGCGGCGCGGAAGCCCAACGGCTTCAGGCTGTTGCAGAATGAATCATGCGCACTCCGCCCCCGCCCCCGCCCGGCCGCCCCCGGATCGGAATTCCGGTCCGGCTCAGCAGCTCCCTGGACCCGGACCCGCGGGTGGGGGAAGCCAACGAGCTGTTCGATTTCATCGTGGACCTGGTCCACAACGGCGGCGGGGAGCCTGTACTGCTTACCGCGGACTCCGGGGACGGCCGGCTGGCCGAAACGCTCAGGGGGCTCGACGGCGTCGTACTCCCCGGCGGTGGCGACCTTGACCCGCGACTTTACGGTGAGGAGCGGGGCGACGCGTGCTACGACGTGAACCTCGCGCAGGACACTCTGGACCTGGCCGTTGCCCGCGGGACCATCGATCAGGGCATGCCGCTGTTGGGGATCTGCCGCGGACACCAGCTCCTCAATGTCCTTTATGGCGGCACGCTCGTCCAGGACATGGCTGTCAGCGCCGTGACACACCATGAGCCCGCGGCTGCAGATGGCGCAGGCCCGAACGGTCCCGATGGCGCCGGAACCGGCCCGTGGGCGTGGCACGACGTGGACGTTGCTCCGGGCTCCAAGGTGGCCGGATTGTACGGGCAGCCTGGCAGGAGGGACAGCCTCACGGTCAAGATAGCCTCCGGCCATCACCAGGCAGTGGCCCGGGTCGCCGACGGGCTGATGGTGACGGCGGTTGCCGGCGACGGCACCGTGGAAGCGCTCGAGGACCCGGAACGCTGGGTGGCGTCCGTTCAGTGGCATCCCGAAGCGCGGGAGCTCCCGGCGCAGGAACGGGTGGCCCCGTTCCGCGCGTTTGTAGAGGCCTGCCGCGCGCGTCAGCAGACCTAACCGGCCGGGTAAGGCCGCTGGTGGGTGAACGCCGCAACAGGGGAAGGCATGCGGTTGCCGGTCCTTGGCACCCCCAAATCAGCCTGCTACTATCGTCAAAAAGGCAGTATGTCCTATCAAGAGAACATACGCTGACATACGCGGGGTCTCCGGCACCATGGGGACCCGCGGAGCACAAGGGAGCGCTCAGTGGCGAATCAACTTAATCTCAGCATCGACCGCTCTTCACCGGTGCCCCTCTACCACCAGGTGGTCCAGGGCATCGAGTCCGCCATCCACACCGGACTGCTCCCCCCGGGCAGCCGGCTCGACAACGAAATCGACCTCGCCGCCCAGCTCAACCTGTCCCGCCCCACCATGCGCAAGGCCATGGACGAGCTGGTGCGTTCCGGCCTCCTGGTGCGCAAGCGCGGCGTGGGAACGCAGGTGGTCTCCAGCCAGGTCCGCAGGCCGCTGGAACTCTCCAGCCTCTACGATGACCTCACGAACAACGGCAGCAAGCCCACCACCGACGTGCTCAGCTTCTCCCATATCGAGGCCGACGCACCGACGCGTGAAGCGCTCCAGCTTCCCGCGGGTGCAAAGGTCTACCACTTCACCAGGCTGCGCAAGGTGGGCGGCAAGCCGCTGGCGCTGATGGAAAACTGGGTCCGCGACGACATCACCCCCATCGACGAAGCCCAGCTCGGCGCCCAGGGCCTGTACGCGATCCTGCGCAACGGCGGAGTGAACTTCCGGCTGGCCTCGCAACGCATCGGAGCCATGGTGGCCAACGACTACCAGGCGCCGCTGCTGGACACGCCGCCCGGTTCGGCGCTGGTGACCATGGAACGCACCGCGGTGGATGACACCGGCCGCATGGTGGAAACCGGGCACCACGTCTACCGCGGCGACTCCTACAGCTTTGAAATGACCCTCGTCCAGCGCTAGGCGCCAGCGCCAGGCGCTGCAGGCAGCACGCACGTAAACGAAAGAGTAAATCTATGGCCAACTGGGTATATCCGCTGGGTTCCGCTGCCGACGGCAGCTGGGACGTCTCGCTGGGAACTTCGGACTCCGCCCTGGCGGTGGACGGCTGGGCCCACACCGGGCTCAAGGTCGCGACGCTGGCGGCCGGCGCCGCCGTCGAACTTCCCGCCGCCGGTGAGGAGCGCATTGTGGTTCCGCTCAACGGGTCCTTCACCGCCACGGTCGACGGCGAGGACTTCCGGCTCGCCGGCCGGGCCAGCGTGTTCAACGGCCCCAGCGACGTGCTCTACACGGGCACCGGGAGGACCGTCACGATCAGTTCGGCCGACGGCGGCAGGGTGGCGGTCGCAACGGCTCCCGCGAACACTGCCTACCCGACCCGGCTCGTGACGGCCGCCGAGACTCCCGTGGAGCTGCGGGGCGCCGGCAACTGCTCCCGGCAGGTGCACAACTTCGGCACCCCCGCAGCGCTGGAAGCGGACCGCTTCATCGTCTGCGAAGTCATCACCCCGGCCGGCAACTGGTCCTCCTATCCCCCGCACAAGCACGACGAGGAAAGGGACGGCGAAACCAGCCTCGAGGAGATTTACTACTTCGAGACCCGGGTGGCACCGGGCGGTCCGGCCGCATCCGGCCCGCAGGGGGACGCCATCGGCTACCAGCGGGTGTACGCCTCGGACGAACGGCCCATTGACGTCTCGGCGGAGGTCCGCACGGGCGACGTGGTCCTGGTTCCCTACGGCTGGCACGGTCCGGCGATGGCTGCCCCGGGTTACGACCTGTACTACCTGAACGTCATGGCCGGCCCAGGGCCGGTCCGCGACTGGCTCATCAGCGATGACCCGCACCACGGCTGGATCCGCCAGACCTGGGAAGGCCAGGACGTGGACCCGCGGCTTCCGTTCGGAGCCTAGGCGCCCAAAGCCAACTGATGCCCCTCACCGCGCGCGGTGAGGGGCATCAGTCATGTTCGACGGCGGTTCCGGGCCGGGCCGGTCCGGAACTAGCGGGCCACGCCGGGACTAGCGGGCCGGGGCTAGCGGGCCACTTCCTGGGCCACGCGGACCGGAACTCCCGTTGCCAGCGATTCCTGGGCAGCATCGGCCACCCGGGATGCAGCCACGGCGTCTTCGGGCGTGCACGGGTTCTCCCGCCGGCCCAGGATCAGTTCCACGAAGGCTTCCGTCTCGGAGCGGTACGCCTGGTCGAACCGTTCGGCGAACGTCTTGTGCGGCTCCCCCGCCGGGAAGCCGACGCCGGCTTCGGCCGAGGCCACCGCCGTCTTGTCGTCCAGCCCCACCATCAGCGAACGGCGTGAACCCTGGATTTCCAGGCGGACGTCGTGCCCGGCTCCGTTGTACCGGGTGGCTGAGACGGTTCCGACCGTCCCGTCGTCGAACGTCACCAGCGCCAGGGCCGTGTCCACGTCGCCCACTTCCCCGATGGCCGGGTCACCGTTGTTGGAACCCTTGGCGTAGACCTCGACTATTTCCCGGCCGGTCAGCCAGCGAAGGATGTCGAAATCGTGCACGGAGCAGTCCCGAAAGAGTCCGCCGGAGCCGGCCAGGAACTCCACGGGCGGAGGCGTCATATCGCACGTGACCGCCCGCAGCGAATGGATCCAGCCCAGCTCTCCGGCCTGGTAGGCCCGGCGGGCTTCCAGGTAGCCGGTGTCAAAGCGGCGCTGATGGCCGATCTGCACCACGCCCTGCCTTTCCCGGACATAGTCCAGCACCGGCAAGGCATCGGCCACGTTCATGGCGACCGGCTTCTCGCAAAAGACCGGGATCCCTGCATCCACTCCGGCCCGGATCAGCTTGGGGTGGGTTCCCGTCCCCGTGGCAATGACCAGGCCGTCGATACCGGAAGCCAGGAGTGCCTCCACGGAGGGAAGGAATTCGGCGCCGAGCCCGGCCGCGACTGTCCGGGCGTGGTCTGCGGCGACGTCCGTGAGCCGGAGCCTGACGTTGATGCCCTCCGGATTGAAGACCCCGTTCAGTGCGGCGATGTTGTTGGCGTGCATTACGCCGATCCGCCCCACGCCGACCAGGCCCAGAATGACGTCCTTCATGATTTCTCCTCCGCATGAACAGTGAACGCTGCCCGGAAGGCATCCAGTGCCGCGGCGCTGTCGCCCTTGGCCCAGGCTTCCATGCCAACGGTGCCCTGGTAGCCTGCGTCGGCGAGCGCCCTCGCGACAGCCGCATAGTTGATTTCCCCGGTCCCCGGTTCGCAGCGGCCCGGGACGTCCGCCACTTGGATCTCGCCGAGGTGCGGCAGGGCCGACCGCACCAGCTCAATGAGGTTACCCTCCCCCAACTGCGCGTGATACAGATCCAGCATGAGTTTCGCGTTGGGGTGCCCGGCGGCTTCCACCAGCGCCAGCGTGTCCTTCGCGCGTGCCAGCGGGATGCCCGGATGGTCCAGCACCGTGTTGAGGTTCTCAAGGCAGAACGTCACGCCGTATTTCGCGCCAAGCCTGCCAAGCCGCTCCAGGGTCCGGGCACCGGTGCTCCACATGCGGCCGGTGGAACGATAGACAGGCCGCGCGGCATGGCCGTCAATGAGCTCCGCCGGGTGCACCACCATACGGCTGACACCCAGTTCGAGCGCGGTAGGGATCAGCGACTCGGCTGTTTTCACCACGTCATCGGCTGTGTCCGGGTCCACCAGGCTGCCCGAGGTGTAGCCCGTCATGGAGGAAAACACCGCCCCGGTGGCTTTGAGCGCACCGATGTCCTTGGTCCGCGAATCCCAGAGTTCGACGTCGAAGCCGGACTCGTGGATCCGGCGCACGCGTTCCACAAAAGGCAGGTCGGTGAAGACCATCTCGGCGCAAACTGCCAGCCGCATCAGGCTCCGGCCTCGTTACGGAGCCCGGCTGCTGCTGCGAGCCCTGCTACCGCCACCGGAGCGCCTTGCTTGACCGACTCGATGCAGGCCAGCGCCATGGCCAACGCGCGTCTGGCGTCGGCGGCACCCGGCGTGAGCGTGATATCGGACGACGACGGCGGCATGCCGTCGCGCTGTGAACGCACCGCAGCCGCAAAATCGGCCAGTTCATCCGTGTACGCCTGCCGGAAGAGTTCAACGTTGAGCCTCGGGGTTGCGGCGGACATTCCCTCGGCCGTGTAGCGCCGGGCTGCCGTTTCCGTGGCCCGGCCGGCCTGCACCATTCCCTTCGAACCGAAAACCTCGCCGCGGATGTCGTAGCCATAGAGCGCGCTGAAGTTCGCCTCCGCCACGGCCACGGCACCGTTGCTGTAGCGGATGGTCACCACTGCCGTGTCCAGGAACCCCTGGTCACGGAGGCCGGGCTCCACGAGGGCGTCCGCAATGGCGTAGACCTCCACCGGCTCGGCACCTTCGTTGAACCAGTTGAGGGTGTCGAAGTCGTGGATCAGGGTCTCCAGGAAAATGGTCCACGCCGGGACCCTGGCAGCATTCGGGATACTTCCGTTGCCCGGGTCGCGGGTCAGTGAACGCAGGAGTTGCGGCGTGCCGGCCACACCGGCGGCAAGGTCCTTCTTGGCAGCCTGGAAGTCATCTGCGTACCGCCGGTTGAAGCCGACCTGGAAGTGCACGCCGGCTGCCTCCACCGCGGCCAGGGCAGCATCGAGCTCGTCGAGCCCCTGTCCGGCGGGCTTCTCGCAGAAAACGTGCTTCCCCGCGGCAGCCGCCTGAGCGATGAGGGAAGAGTGGAAGCGCGCCGGGCTCGCGATGATCACCGCGTCGATGTCGGGATCCGCCAGGATGTCCTCGGCGTTGGCAGTCACTTTGGCTGTGCCCAGGGACCGGGCCAGTGCCTCAGCGGATTCAACGTTGGGATCGGCGATGGCCGCGAGGACGGCACCCGGAACGCGGCGGGCGATGCTTTCAGCGTGGAACCCGCCCATCCAGCCGGAGCCGATGAGCCCGATCCGCACGGGAGCCGGGGCTCCGGAAGAGTTTTGGGTGATATAGGCCAATGTTCTGGTCCTTTCGGTTATTCAAAGCTGCTTGGGCCCGGCAGGTATCAGGCCGTGGCACGGCTGAAACGGGGCGGCCCGGGTGGGCGGGCCCTGCTCAGCCGGCTGGGGCGGAAGGTCAGCTGCGGGACGTCCCGGAGGTCTGCGCCACTTCGGCCACTTCGCTCTTGACTTCTTTCACGACGTCCCCGTGCCCGCCGAGTTGTTCGAGTTCGTGGGCGAGTTCGGCGAGTTCGGCGCCGCCGGCCATCTGGGCGGTGAGCTCGTCGAGCGTGATGTCCTTCTTGTCGTAGTAGCCGATCGACTTGCCGCGCTTGAGCAGCAGGAACCGGTCACCGACGGGGAAGGCATGGTGCGGGTTGTGCGTAATGAAGATGACCCCGAGGCCGCGGTCGCGGGCCTGCAGGATGTAGCGGAGCACCACACCGGACTGCTTCACGCCAAGGGCCGCTGTGGGCTCATCGAGGATCAGGACCTTCGCGCCGAAGTACACGGCGCGGGCGATCGCGACACACTGGCGCTCACCGCCGGAGAGCTGGCCGATCGGCTGCTCGACGTCGCGCAGGTCGATGCCCATCTCGGCGAGTTCCTTGAGCGTGATGTCCTTCATCTTCTCGACATCCATGCTCTTGAACGGGCCAAAGCCGCTGGTCAGTTCCGATCCGAGGAAGAAGTTGCGCCAGATCGGCATCAAGGGCACAACTGCGAGGTCCTGGTAGACGGTGGCGATCCCGACGTCCAGGGCGTCACGCGGCGAGGTGAACTTCCGTTCCTCGCCCATGACGTTCAGGACCCCGGCGTCGTGCTGGTGCAGGCCTGCGATGATCTTGATCAGGGTGGACTTCCCGGCACCGTTGTCGCCCAGCACGCAGGTGACCCGGCCGTTGTCCACCGCCATGGTCACATCGCTCAGTGCGATGATGTTGCCGTAGTGCTTGCCGACCCCGTCGAGGGAGAGCAGGTGCACCGGGGTGTGGGTGAGGGGATCCTTCTCATTCTGGAGCAGCGTCTGCTGGTCAATCTCGTTGGCATTCATTTCTCCGGCCCCTTTACTTCAGTTCCGCGCGGCGCTTGACGATGAGGTTGACGATGGTGGCCAGCAGCAGCATCAGGCCCAGGAAGAACTTGAACCAGTCCGGGTTCCACTGTGCGTAGACGATGCCCTTGTTGGCCATACCGAAGATGAACGCGCCGATCGCGCCGCCCACCGCTGAGCCGTAACCGCCGGTGAGCAGGCAGCCGCCGATGACCGCGGCGATGATGTAAAGGAATTCATTGCCCACACCCTCACCGGACTGCACGGCATCGAAAGCGAACAGGTTGTGCATGCCCAGGATCCAGCCGCAGAAGCCGACTGCCATGAACAGGCCGATCTTGGTCTTGGTCACCGGAACACCCACGGCACGGGCAGCGTTGGCGTCCCCGCCAACGGCGAAGATCCAGTTGCCAACCTTCGTGCGGAGAAGCACCCACGAAGCAACGGCTACGAGGATGATCCAAAAGAACACCGTAATCTTGACCTCGACACCGCCGAGGCTGATGGACGAGGCGAACACCGCGTGGGCGGAATCGAAGCCGTCGAGCTTGGAGATGGACGGCGAGGACACGCTGCCGCCGATGAGGCGCGTCAGGGCGAGGTTGAGGCCCGTCAGCATCAGGAATGTCGCCAACGTGACGATGAAGCTGGGAAGTTTCGTCTTGACGAGGATCCAGCCGTTAATGAAACCAATGCTGAGCGAAACGACCAGCGCCAGCACCACGCCGACCCACGCGTTCAGCGAGAAGTTCCAGCTGAACAGGGAGGCGGTCAGCGCGGACGAGATCACGGCCACACCGGTGGAGAGGTCAAACTCGCCGCCGATCATCAGCAGCGACACCCCCACAGCCATGATCCCGATTGTCGAGGAACCGTACAGGATGGTGGCCAGGGCGTTGGGCTGGGTAAAGGTCGAGGAGACCAGCGCGAAGAAGACGAAAAGGACCACTGCTCCAACGAGCGCACCCACTTCGGGGCGGCCCAGGAGCTTCTGGAACGGGCTTCGTTGCCCTACACGTTCGTCAGCACGTGGCCGGGGGGCCGAAGCCGGCGCCGGCGGCAGGGTTGCTGTGTTTGCCATGGGAAGAACTCCTTGTTGGTCAGGCCGCGCGACGGTCACCCGTCGCGCGGCCAGAATCCTGGATCTAGCGGACGCCTTGCTGGGCGAATTTGAGGACGTCGGAAGCGTTCGACTTGTCCACGATGGTGGGACCGGTCAGCACAGGCTGTCCGCCGCCAAGCTTGAAGCCGCCGCGTTTGGCCTGCCAGAGGGAATCAATGGACATGTAACCCTGAAGCCACGGCTGCTGATCGACAGTGAAGATTACGGAGCCATCCACGATTTTCTGGGCAAGGTCGGCGTTCAAGTCGAAGCTGGCCACCTTTGCCGAGCTGCCCGCGTCCGTGACCGACTTGAGCAGCGTCAGCGTGATTGGGGCCCCCAAGCCGATGATCACGTCTGCATCCTTGGCTGCCTGGAGCTTTGCGGTCGCCGTGGACTGGACCGAGGTCATGTCCTTGCCGTCAACGTAAAGGATCTCGGTTCCGGGTACTTTGCCCTTGACGCCGGCGCACCGCGCCTCGAGACCCACGTGGCCCTGCTCCTGGATGACACATACCGGGTGCTTGAAGTTCCGGGAAGCCAGCTCGGTACCGACCGCCTCGCCGGCGAGCTTTTCGTTCGAGCCGAAGTGCGTAAAGGCACCCAACTGCGCGGAGACACTTTCGCCTGCGTTGAGGCTGACCACGGGAATGCCGGCGTCGGTCGCTTTCTTCAAGGCATCCTTCAAGGCATCCGGCTTGGCCAGGGTGACAGCGATTCCGTCCACCTTCTGGTCGATGGCCTGCTGAATGAGCTGCGCTTGGCGCCCAGCTTCGGGGTCACTGGTGTAGAGGAGCTCGACATTGTCCTTCGAGGAGGCTTCCTCCGCACCCTTGCGGACGATGTCCCAGAATGTGTCGCCTGCTGCGGCGTGGGTGATAAGAGCCACCTTCATTCGGGGAGTGCTTGCTGCCTGTCCGGCGCCGCCGGCGTTGCCGCTGTCAGCCGGCTTACCGCCACTGCTGGAGCAGGCGCTGAGAGCCATCATCGGGACTACCGCTGCGACGAGAGCCGCTTTGCGCCAGGAAAATTGTGCCACCTTAATCTCCTTCGATCTCAGGTTCCGGGCTGCCACTCTGCAGCCTCCGGAGCACTGTCTACCTCGATCATGGTGATTCAGTTCACTAATGTCAATAGTTTGTCCTGACATTAGGATGTTTTAACTTGGATCGGGGTCATATCGCACTAAAAAAGCCGGAGGCGACGGCTGTTTGCCGCCACCCCCGGCTTGTTAGCCCGGGACGTTCCGGGGCACCTAGCCGTGAAAGTCGGCAGGGTGCGGGCCGGTGCGCCCGTCGTTCTCAAGGGCGTCAACGGCCGCAAGCTCCCCGGCGGAGAGGGTGAAGCCGAACACGTCGAGGTTCTCCCTGATGCGGGCCGGCGTCACCGATTTGGGAATGACAACCCTCCCCTGCTGCAGGTGCCAACGCAGCACAACCTGGGCCGGCGTGCGGCCGTGACGGGCCGCGATCTCGACAATGGCCGGATCGTCCAGCACCGCGCCCTGCGCCAGCGGGCTCCACGCCTCAGTGACGATGCCGTGGGCGCCGTTGGACACTACGACGTCGCGTTGCTGCAGCGCGGGGTGGAGTTCAACCTGGTTGACGGCAGGCACCGTTCCGCCCAGGTCAACGAGCCGCTGCACATGTTCGGGCAGGAAATTGGAGACCCCAATGGCCCGGACCCTACCGTCGGCCAGGAGCTTCTCCAGCGCCAACCACGAGTCCGCGTACTTGTCGGATTCCGGAGCCGGCCAGTGGATCAGGTAGAGGTCGAGGTACTCCAGCCCGAGCTTGTCCAGGCTCGCCTCGAAGGCGGCAAGCGTCGGTTCGTAGCCGAGGTCCTCGATCCAGAGCTTGGAGGCGACGAACAGGTCCTCACGGGGAATGCCGGACTCCGCCAATGCGCGGCCGGTGCCTTCTTCGTTGCCGTAGATGGCAGCCGTATCGATGCTGCGGTAACCGGCGGCGAGGGCGGCGGTGACCGCGGCGGTAGTTTCGTCGTCGGGGACCTGGAACACGCCGAAGCCGAGCTGGGGCATCTCCACGCCGTTGTTGAGGGTGACGGTAGGCATTGAGGTCATGGTGTCTCCAGAGGTTGTAATGCGGTAGTCGCGATGCAGCGGTGGTGGTGCAGTGTCAGCGGGCGGCGGCCGGCTCGGCGGCAGCAGGGACGGATGCTTCCGACGCCGGCGCTTCGGCCACGGACCCGGCGGCGGTGTACCGTTTGGCGCCGGCTGCGGCGATGGCCATCACGCCGAGGCCCAGGAGCGTGATGCCGGCTCCGGCCCAGATCGGTGAGGTGTAGCCGAGGCCGGCGGTGATGGTCACGCCGCCGAGCCAGGCGCCGAGGGCGTTTCCGACGTTGAACGCGCCGATGTTGGCGCCGGAGGCCAGGGTGGGGGCGCTGTGGGCGTATTTCATGACCCGCATCTGCAGGCCGGGGACCGTCGCGAAGCCGAAGCCGCCGAGCAGGACGATGGAGGCGATGGTGAGGGGCTGGTTGCCGGCGGTCAGCGCGAAGGCCACGAGGACCGCCACGAGCACTGCCAGGACCACCAGGAGGGTGCGGTCCACGTTTCGGTCCGCGGCCTTGCCGCCCACGGTGTTGCCGATGAACAGTCCAACGCCGAAGAGGATCAGGAGCCAGGGCACGGTGGAGGCCGCGAAGCCGGTGACCTCGGTGAGGGTGAAGGCAATGTAGGTGAAGGCGCCGAACATGCCGCCGTAGCCGAGGATGGTGACGAGGATGGACAGCCAGACCTGGCCGGAGCGGAAGGCGCACAGTTCGCTGCGGAGGCTTCCGGGGGCGGTGTCGCCGCGGCCGGTCTTGGGGACCAGGGTCAGGATGCCGACGAGGGCCAGGACGCCGATGCCGGTGATGGCCCAGAAGGTGGAGCGCCAGCCGGCGGCCTGGCCGAGCATGGTGCCGAACGGGACGCCCAGGACGTTGGCGGCGGTGAGTCCGGTGAACATGATGGCGATGGCGCCGGCCTTCTTGGTGGGGGCCACCATGTCAGCGGCCACTACTGCTCCGATGCCGAAGAACGCACCGTGGGCCAGGGCGGCAATGATGCGGCCGATCATCATCATGGAGTAGTCGGGGGCGAGTGCGGAGACCAGGTTGCCGCCGATGAACAGCACCATCAGCACGGCCAGGACGGGCTTGCGCTCGAAGCGGGTCACGGCCGCGGTGAGCAGGAGGGCGCCGACGACGACGGCGAGGGCGTAGCCGGAGATCAGCCAGCCGGCTGTGGCCTCGCTGATGCTGAAGTCAGCGGCAACCTCGGGCAGCAGGCCCATGATCACGAACTCGGTGAGTCCGATCCCGAACCCGCCGAGGGCGAGGGCTATCAGGCCAATAGGCATGGTGAAGCTCCTTCGAAAACTGTACGGAATGGGGTAGGGCGCGTAAGCTAGTAGTTGCAGACGCGTTATTTATTGTTGCACAAGCAGATACCACGCGCAAGCAACTATTATTTGTTGTGCCCCGTTTCACAGCCGCGGGTACACGATCCGAAGGGAAGTACCAGATGGGCATCAAGGACGACGCCGTTGAAGTCCGCGCGCAGGGCTGGCGGACCCTCGCGGCCTTGCACGGCCTGATCGAGTCGGAACTGGAGCGCTCGCTCCAGGCCGAAGCCCAGCTCTCCGTCGTCGAATACACGGTGCTGGACGCCCTCAGCCGCCAGGACGGCTGGCACATGCGCATGCAGCAGCTGGCCCGCGCCACCGCGCTCAGCGCCAGCGCCACCACGCGGCTGGTAAACAGGCTCGAGGACCGCGGCCTGCTGACCCGCATCCTCTGCGCCGATGACCGGCGCGGCATCTACACCGAACTCACCGACAACGGAATCAGGCTGCTTGAAGAGGCACGCCCCACCCACGACGCCACGCTGGAACGCGCTCTCGCCGAAGCGCAGACCGTACCCGAGCTAGCCCCGCTGGTCGACGCACTGCCCAAACTGCACGCGCACGCCTAGGTCCCAAAGGAGCCCCGCAAACAAGAGGCTGGGCAAGAGCCCGCACAGAAAAAGCCCCGCGCCGCGCCGAAGCGCGCCCGCGGGGCTTGCTGCTTGCCGGCCCTACTTTCCGGCCACGTTCTTGAAGAAGTGTTCCAGGTCTTCCAGGCTCTTGTCCTTGGTCTCGGGAACGTACCTGGCCGCGAAGAGGATGGCTCCTACTCCGAGGCCGGCGAACACGAAGAACGTGCTGGAGATGCCGATGGTGGCCAGGAGCTGCGGGAATCCGAAACCGATCAGGAAGTTCACGATCCACAGCACGAACGCCGAGGCGCCCATGCCCAGGCCACGGATCTTCAGCGGGAAGATCTCCGAGAGCATCAGCCAGGTGACGGGCGAAATGGCGCCCTGCTGGAAGGCCAGGAACGTGACGGTCAGGGCCAGGATCACAAAGCCGCGGCCGGTTCCTTCAGGCAGGACGAGCGAGAAGAAGCCGATAAGCAGCAGTGCCGCAGTGGTGCCGATCTGGCCGGTAATGAGCATCTTGCGCCGCCCCACCTTGCCCAGCAGCCAGATGCCTACGAATGTTGCCAACACGGAAATGACGCCGTTGGCGATGTTGGCGGTCAGCGCGGCTTCGCGGCCGAAGCCGGACTGAGCCAGGATCTGCGTGCCGTAGTACATTATCGAGTTGACGCCGGTGATCTGCTGGATGACGGCCAGGCCGATGCCCACAATAAAGATCCGCCGGAGCCAGGGAATGCCGAGGTCCTGCCAGGAGCCCATCTTGGACTTGTAGTCCTCAACGGCCATGGACTTGACCTCTTCGAATTCAGTGCGCGCCTCCGCCTGGGATCGGATCCGCTGGAGCACGCTCAGGGTTTCGCCGAAGCTCCCCATCGAAGCAAGCCATCGGGGGCTTTCGGGCATGAAGTTCATCCCGACCCACAGCGCAATGGCCGGCAGGGTGGCGATCACCAGCATCCACCGCCAGATGCCGCCGGCTTCGCCGAAGGTGTTTCCGAGGTAGGCATTGAAGATGAAGGCCAGCAGCTGGCCGGTGACGATCATGAGCTCGTTCTGGGTCACGATCCGGCCGCGAAGGGCGCTGGGCGAGACTTCGGCCAGGTAGACGGGAACCGTCACCGAGGCGCCGCCGACGGCCAGCCCAAGGACAAAACGGGCTGCGATCATCACCCCGGTGCTCGGCGCAAAGGTACAGGCGAGGGTACCGACCAGGAAGACCACGGCGAGGACCATGATCATCTTGCGGCGGCCGTTGCGGTCTGCGAGGCGGCCGCCGAACAGCGCCCCGAACGCCGCTCCGAACAGCAGCGAGGACGTCACGAGACCCTCGGTCAGTGGGCTGAGGCCCAGGTCCTCCTGCATGTAGGGCAGCGCGCCGTTGATAACCCCGGTGTCGTAGCCGAAGAGCAGTCCTCCGAAGGTGGAAATGATGGTGACAGTCCGCAGCGCCCGTTTGTGGTTGACCGGCCGCTGCTGTCCGGTGACGGCGGTCGTCATAGGCTGACCTTTTGGACGTACTGCTTCATTGTCTCCAACTGGTAGCGCGAAACGTCCGCCGCGTTGTCGTCCTCGGCAAAGACACTGGACACCATGACCGTGTCGTCGCTGTCCAGGAAGCCGATTTCCTGCAGGCCGCCGAAGAACTCGTCCCAGTTGACGTCGCCGTCGCCGATCTTCAGGTGCTGGTGCACGCGGACCGCGTTGCCGGGCGGGTTGGTGATGTAGCGCAGGCCGTGCGAGGCGTGGTGGTCCATGGTGTCTGCAACATGGACCAGGCGGAGCTTGTCCCCCGCGGCGCGCATGATGTCCAGGGGCGCGTTCTTCATATGGAAGCTGTGCGAGGCCACGTACACCAGGCCCACGTTCTTGGAGTTCAGGCCGCGGATGACGCGGATGGCAGCAAGGCCCTCCTCCACGAAGTCGTCCGGGTGCGGATCGATCAGCAGGTCGATGCCCTCGCGTTCGATGATGGGCAACAGCTCTTCCATGGAGCGGTAGAAGGCTCGCTCTGATTCTTCGGCCTTTTCCGGGCGGCCGCTGAATTCGGTGTTGATGGTGCTGACGCCGAGGTCCACGGTGATCTGGATGACACGCTTCCAGTAACGGACGGCTGCTTCGCGGGCATCCTCGTCCGGCCCGGACCAGCGGAGCACGGGAAGCACAGAGGCGATCTCGATCCCCACGTCCTTGCAGGCCTTGTTGAGCTTGCCCACCAGTTCGTCATCGGCCTTCGGGTGGTTGTAGAACGGGATGAAGTCGGCGTGCGGGGTCATCTGCATGTACTTGTAGCCGAGGTCCGCCACCACCCGGGGAAATTCAAGCAGGCCGTGCGAGTGATGGAACGGCGTGGGGTCAAGTGCGATTTTCACGAGGAACACTCCATTGTGGATCAGTCAGTTTTCGAACCGAGTTTTTGTCCAGATAACGCGCCCAAAGGGGCCTTGATGTCGCGTTACCTGGACAAAAACTCCTGGGGCGAACGGGCTTAGCTGTAGAGGGCGGGCTTGTCGTTCAGTTTCACGGTGATCTTTTCGCCGTTCTTCTGTGCTTCCACGCCTGCTTCGCAGCACGCCGCGGTGGCGTAACCGTCCCAAGCGGTGGGGCCGCCGATTTCGCCGCGGAGTGCAGCGTCGACCCAGGCCTGGATTTCGACGTCGTACGCCGCACCGAACCGCTCTTCGAAGCCGGGGGTGACGTTGCCGCCCCAGCGGCCGGCGCTGCGGGTGTACGGTCCCTTGTCGCCGCCAATGTTGACGATGCCGTCTTCGAACGCGGCCTGCGTGGCCACTTCGTAGCCGAACTTCGCGTTGACGTAGATTTCGACGTCGGCGAGCACGCCTGACTCGGTTTCCACCAGGACGTGCTGGGGATCGTGCTGGCCGGCCGGGGCGTTCTTCGTGGCCTTGCCCAGGCGGACCTGGACGCTGGTGATTTCCTCGCCCGTGAAGAACCGGATGGCGTCGAATTCGTGCACCACCGAATCGTTGATCAGCATCTCGTTGGTGAAGCCCGGCGGCGTGGTGGGGTTGCGGTGCTGGTGGTGCAGCATCAGCAGTTCGCCCAGTTCGCGGTCGCGGATGACCTGTCCCAGGGCTGCGTATTCGGCGTCAAAGCGGCGCATGAAGCCCACCTGGATGCGCTTGTGGCCCAGCTTTTCCTCGGCTTCGACGATCTTCCATGCTGATTCGGCGTCCGGGGTGAGCGGCTTTTCGCAGAGGATCGGGATGTCCCTGGCAAGTGCTTTCAGCAGGATGTCCTCGTGCAGGAAGCCGGGGGTGGCAATCAGAACTGCGTTGACGTCGCCGTTGTTCAGCGCCTCGTCTGCATCGGAGAGGGCCACTGCGCCCGGGATGCCTTCGATGGCTGCCTGGGCGCGGGCGAGGTCCACGTCCACGACGGCGGCGACTTCAGCGCCGTGGATGCGCTTGCTGAGGCGCTGGATGTGATCCGCGCCCATGCGGCCGGCGCCGATGACGGCGACACGAAGGGTTTCAGTCATTGTTCTTTCCTTACGTTTCAGGCGGCCTGGGCAGCTGTTAGTTGACGGCCGTGCGGGAACCGCAGGACAGCAGGTAATTGCGGGTGCGCTTGGCGATCGGCATGGGAACGTCGAAGGCCACGGGGTACATGTCCTGCTCCACGATGCCGAAGATGGGGCGGTTCAGTGCCTCCACTGCTTCGATGACGGCGCGGAGGTCGGGCAGCCCGTTCGGCGGCTCGGTCATGACGCCGGCAAGGTTTGCGGCGGCCCAGGTCATGTTTTCCTCGTTAACCTTCCTGAGGATGTCCGGGTTGATCTGCTTCAGGTGCAGGTAGCCGATGCGGTCCGGGTAATTCTTGATCAGCTCCAGGCTGGAGGCTCCGCAGTATTCGGCGTGGCCGGTGTCCAGGCACAGGTTCAGGTATTTCGAATCCGTGGCGGCCAGCAGGGTTTCGATGTCTTCCTGGGCTCCGACGTGGGAATCAGCGTGGGAGTGGAACTGCTGCTTCAGGCCGAAGTCCTCCAGCAGGGTCTTGCCCAGGCGGTTGTGACCGGCAAACAGGTCGCTCCAGGCCTTCTCGGTGAGCTGGCCGCTTTCCACCGCTTCGCCGGTGACGTCGTCGCGCCACATGGCCGGGATGACCACGATGTGCTCGCCGCCCATGGCCGCCGTGAGCTCGGCGACCTTGCGGGCCGGTTCCCAGGCCGTCTCCCACTGGTCCAGCCCGCGGTGGAATGCGGTGAAGACCGTTCCCGCAGTGACCTTCAGATCGCGCTGCTTGAGCTCCTCGGCCAGCCGGGTGGGGTCGTTCGGCAGGTAGCCGTAGGGGCCGAGTTCGATCCACTTGTAGCCGGATTCGGCCACTTCGTCGAGGAACCGCTCCCACGGAGCCTGCTTGGGGTCATCCGCAAACCAGACGCCCCAGGAGTCCGGTGCGGTGCCGATGATCAGCTTGTTCTCAGTCATTACCATTCCTTCTCATCGATTGCTCCACAAGTGCCGTTTTGGACGCTCAAAACGGCGGTTACGGAGCAGTCGATGGTGGGTAGTCGGGTCGCTAGTTGGACGGGAAGTTGTACGAGGCACCCGAGGCGTGGGTGGGCTCAGGCCAGCGTGAGGTGACTACTTTGCCACGGGTGTAGAAGGAAACGCCTTCCGGGCCGTAGATGTGCTTGTCACCGAACAGTGAGGCCTTCCAGCCGCCGAAGGAGTGGTAGGCCACCGGCACGGGCAGCGGCACGTTGATGCCGATCATGCCCACTGTCACGGAGCGCTGGAACTTGCGGGCGTTGGCGCCGGAGGAGGTGAAGATGGCGGTGCCGTTGCCGTAGGGGTTGGAGTTGATCAGGCTGATGCCTGCCTCCAGGTCCTCGACGCGGACGACGACGAGGACCGGTCCGAAGATTTCCTCGGTGTAGGCGGTCATTTCGGCCTTGACGTGGTCCAGGACGGTGGGGCCGACCCAGAAGCCTTCCTCGTGGCCGGGGACCACCAGGTCGCGGCCGTCCACCACCATGGCCGCTCCCGCGGCTTCCGCCTCGGTGACGATCTTCACGATGCGTTCCTTGGAGGCGGGCGTGATGACCGGTCCCATTTCGGCGTCGGGCGCGGTGCCGTTGTTGACCTTGACGGCCAGGGCACGCTCCTCGACCTTCTTGACCAGCAGATCGGCGGCATCGCCGACGGCGACGGCGACGGAGATGGCCATGCAGCGTTCGCCGGCGGAGCCGAAGGCGGCGGCGGCGAGGTGGTCCGCGGCGTTGTCCAGGTCCGCGTCGGGCATCACGATCGCGTGGTTCTTCGCGCCGCCCAGGGCCTGGACCCGCTTGCCGTGCTTGGTGGCGGTCTCGTGGACGTACTGGGCGATCGGGGTGGAGCCGACGAACGAGATGCCGTCCACGTCCGGGTGGGTCAGGAGCCCGTCCACGGTTTCCTTGTCGCCGTGCAGGACCTGGAAGACGCCGTCGGGCAGTCCGGCCTGCTTCCATAGCTTGGCCAGCAGCATCGAGGCGGACGGGTCGCGTTCGGAGGGCTTGAGGATGAAGGAGTTGCCGGTGGCAATCGCCATCGGAGCCATCCACAGCGGCACCATCACGGGGAAGTTGAACGGGGTGATGCCGGCGACGACGCCGAGCGGCTCGCGGAAGGAGAAGACGTCGATGCCGGTGGAGACCTGGTCGGAGTAGTCGCCCTTGAGCAGCTGCGGGATGCCGCAGGCGAACTCGATGACCTCCAGGCCGCGGCCGATCTCGCCCTTGGCGTCGGAGAGGACCTTGCCGTGCTCTGCGGTGATCAGTTCGGCGAGCTCGTCCACGTGGGAAGCTACGAGTTCGCGGAACTTGAACAGCACAGCGGTGCGCTTGGCCAGGGAAATGTCGCCCCAGCTGTCGGCGGCGGCGCGGGCGGCGGCCACGGTGGCGTCCAGGTCCGCCCGGTTGGCCAGCCGCAGCTCCGCGGACACGGCACCGGTGGCCGGGTTGTAGACGGGCTGGGTGCGGGTGCCCTCGCCGGCAGTCTCGGCGCCGTTGATGAAGTGGTTGATCGTGGTGGTGACGGTCGTCGTTGACATGGTGTTGGACTTCCTTGGTCTGTGGGGAGTGTGTGTCTGGGAAATTAGCCGAGCAGTTTGCGCTGGCGGTTCTTGTGGTCGGTGTAGGTCTGGAACGCCTGCCGGGTGGAATCGAGATCGGAAACCTGGGAGACCGGAACGTCCCACCATGATTCGGAACTCGGGGCATCCAGCAGCGGGTCGGATTCGACGTGGATCAGGATGGGCCCGCCGCGCTCGGGGGCGGCCTTGGCGTCGCGGATGGCCTGCTCGAGTTCGGCGATGACCTTCTCCCCCGGTTCGATCCTGATCACCTTCACGCCGAGGCTTTCGGCGTTAAGGGCCAGGTCCACCGGAAGGGTTTCGCCTTCGTCGAAGCTGTGCTGTTCCTCGTTCAGCGCACGGTACTGCGTGCCGAACCGCTGCGAACCCAGCATCTCGGAGAGCGAGCCGATGGAGGCGTAGCCGTGGTTCTGGATCAGGACCACGATCAGCTTGATCCGTTCGGCGACGGCGGTGACCAGTTCGGTGTGCATCATCAGGTAGGAGCCGTCCCCCACCATGACCACGACGTCGCGCTGTTCACCGCCGCGCGCGGCCTCCGCCAGCGCCGCGCGTTTGACGCCCAGCCCGCCGGGGATTTCGTAGCCCATGCAGGAGTAGGCGTATTCGACGTGGTAGCCGAAGGGGTCCCGGACACGCCACATCTTGTGCAGGTCACCGGGCAGGGACCCCGCGGCGCAAATGACGACGTCCGCCGCGTCCATGGCCCGGCTGGTGGCGCCGATGATCTCGTTCTGGGCCGGCAGCGGCGTGAACCGGGTGTCGAACGCTTCGTCCACCGTGGCGTCCCAGCGCTTCTTCTCGGCAGCGATCCGCTGTTCCAGGTCGGCACCGACGCGGTAGCCGCCCAGGGCCTGGTTCAGCTTGACCAGGGCCTTGCGGGCATCGGCGACGATCGGCAGCGAGGTGCCGTGCTTGTACGCGTCGATGGCGGCCACGTTGATGTTGATGAACTTCACGTCCGGGTTCTGGAACGCGGTCCGCGACGCGGTGGTGAAGTCCTCATAGCGCGTGCCGATCCCGATGATCAGGTCCGCTTCGGCTGCGATGGCGTTCGCCGCCGTCGTGCCGGTGGAACCGATCGCACCGAGGGAGAACTTGTGGTCCCAGGGCAGGACGCCGACGCCGGCCTGGGTGTTGCCCACCGGGATGCCAGTCAGTTCGACGAACGTCGCGAGTTCGTCGTTGGCGTAGGCGTAGAGGACGCCGCCGCCGGCAATGATGAGCGGGCGTTTCGCGGCACGGATGGCTTCCGCGGCACGGCGGATGTCCCCGTCCTCGGCCTCGGGGCGGCGGATGCGCCACTCGCGCTCGGCCAGGAACTCCCCGGGCACCTCGAACGCCTCGGCCTGGACATCCTGCGGCAGCGAGATGGTCACGGCGCCGGTTTCTGCCGGGTCGGTCAGGACGCGCAGGCCGTGGTGGAACGCGGAGAAGAGCTGCTCGGGCCGGGTCACCCTGTCGAAGAACTTGGACAGCGGCCGGAAGGCGTCGTTGACGGTGATGTCGTAGGCGTAGGGCTGCTCGAGCTGCTGCAGGACGGGGTCCGCGGCGCGGGTGGCAAAGGTGTCACTCGGGAGCAGCAGCACCGGCAGGCGGTTGGTGGTGGCCAGTGCCGCCCCGGTGAGCAGGTTCGAGGACCCCGGCCCGATCGAGGTGCTGATCGCGAACGTCTGGCGGCGCCGGGTGTGCCGGGCGTAGCCCACAGCCTGGTGCGCCTGGGCCTGTTCGTTGCGGCCCTGGTAGTACGGCATGATCGCGGGATCGAGCTGCTGGTACTGCT
Source organism: Arthrobacter sp. P4_H3 (assembly GCF_056400885.1). Lineage (NCBI taxonomy): Bacteria > Bacillati > Actinomycetota > Actinomycetes > Micrococcales > Micrococcaceae > Arthrobacter > Arthrobacter sp. P4_H3. Next base: position 55,279 of record NZ_JBFUKK010000008.1, on the reverse strand, counting down.
TGAGGGCCTGGCCGACGCCGGCAACGTTGCCGTGCCCGAAGATGCCGAACGTTCCGGGAATCAGGCGTTCCCGGTAATCCAGCCCGCCGACAGAGTCAACGGTGTACTGCTTGGAAAGGTATTCCACCACGGCCTGGGCCACGGTCATACGACGGGTTCCGGTTGCTGTTCTCGTCCCCATGGGAAGTTACTCCGATACTTCTGCGGTGTGGGCTGATGCGGTGTGGTGAAGGAGGGAGGCGGCGGTGGCCACGGCCCCGGCAACGTCGCCGTCCTGCGGGTACAGGAGGGTCCGGCCGACAGTGAGGCCCTGCACGCCGGGGAGGGCCAGGGCGGCTTCCCACGTGGCGAAGACCTCGTCCTGGGTACCTTCCGGATCCCCGCCCAGCAACACGGTAGGCATGGTGGTGGCGGCCATAACGCGCTCCATCCCGGCCACCACGGGCAGCTTCATCCACGTGTACGCGCTCGTGGAGCCCAGGCCCTCGGCGATCGCGATGGACTTGATGACTGCGTCCGTGGACAGGTCGTTGCGCACCTTGCCGTGTTCGCGGACCGACAGGAAGGGCTCCACCATGGCGATCAGCTTGCGTTCAGCGAGGGAGTCGATGACCTTGGCCGTCGCTTCCAGCATGGACACCGTGTCCGGGTCGCTCAGACAGATGCGCGTGAGCATCTTCCCGCCGTCTGCCCCCAGGGCTTCCAGGGCTGCGGCGGTGTGGCCGGTGAAGCGGTCATCGAATTCGTTGACCAGGCCGGACAACCCGCCGCGGTTCATCGATCCGAACAGCAGCTTGCCCTCGAGTGCCCCGAGCAGAAGCAGGTCGTCCATGATGTCCGGCGAGGCGAGCACGCCGTCCACATCGGGGTTGGCCAGCGCAATCTGCAGGCGGTCCAGCAGCTGCCGGCGGTCCGCCATGGCCACCGGATCGTTGCCGACCGCGAGGGCGCCGCGGGCGGGGTGGTCGGCGGCGACGATGAAGTTCTGCCGGCCGTACTTAAGCCCGGGGTGGCGGCGCCGCGCCTTGGCAGCGCGGGCAATAGCGTCCGGATCCTCCAGGCGGATGGTGCTCAGGTGCGCGTAGCGGCGGGGATCATCGTCGAGGGCATTGTTCGAGGCGATGGGCGTGAGGGTCACAGTGCTGCTCCTTCTGTGGCGAACTGCCCGGGAACCAGGCGGCCGCGTTCGGCCAGCAGCGAGGTGACCTCGGCCGGCGTCGGCATCGCGTCGGCGCAGGACAGGCGGGAGGCGACGATCGCGCCGGCGGCATTCGCGTAATCCAGGACCTGGGCCAGGGGCCAGCCGGCCAGCAGTCCGTGGCAGAACGCGCCGCCGAAGGAGTCTCCGGCGCCGAGGCCGTTGACGGTCTCCACCGGAACGGGGGCGGAGACCACGCGTTCGGTGCGGGTCTTGGCCATCACGCCCTCGGGGCCGAGCTTGACGACGGCGATTTCAACGCCGGCGGCCAGGAGCCGGTCTGCCTGCTCGTCCGGAGTTCCCTCCCCCACCGCGACGGCACATTCCTTGTCATTGCCGATCGCCACCGTGACATGCGGCAGGATCCTGGCGACCTGGGCACGGGCCTCCGCTTCCGAGGACCAGAACATGGGCCGGTAATCCAGGTCCAGGATGGTGTACTGCCCCTCCTTCAGGCCGGCGTGCGGGCGCGCTTCGTGGGCCTTGATGTGTGCTTCGCGGCTGGGCTCCTGGCACAAACCGGTCACCGTGGACCAGAAGATCCGAGCCTCCCGGATGGCGTCCAGGTCCAGCTCTTCGGCCCTGATCTGCAGGTCCGGGGCCGTGGGAAAACGTCCGTAGAAGTAGAGCGGGAAGTCTTCCGGCGGCTTGATCGCGCAGAACGTGACCGCGGTGGGCCATTCCTTCACCGGCGTCACGAACGTGTCGTCCACGTTGAACTTGTGCAGTTCGCGGTGCAGGTACGTGCCGAAGGCGTCATCGCCGGTGCGGGTGATGACACCGGTCCGGCGGCCGTGCCGCGCGGCTGCCACAGCCACGTTGGACGGTGAACCACCGAGGTACTTTCCGAAGGACGTGACGTCCTCCAGATTCACCCCGATGTCGTTCGGGTAGATATCAACGCTGATGCGCCCGATCGTGAGCAGTTCGTGGGTCACGGTAATCGCGGACCTTTCTGGTTTGAACTCTGTACCTCTGAACAGATAGAGCTCCGGTTCCTGGCGGACCCCCGTGAGCGGGGCCACAACCACTACTTTGCCCTAGAAATAATGTCCTGTCAAAGGTTTGTACTGACATATTTACAACTTGGCATAACGCGCCGACCTGCCACCCGCGGGACTGCCCGGCGGGGGCAAAAAGCCCGGGCTACTTCCGTGGAACCGCCAGCTCTCCGGTGACATACTGGGCCCGGCCGAAGCCGAAGGACCAGTCGCCGGCAGTATTCTCCACATATCCGATAAACACGTCCTCGCCGGCCACGCCCAGCTCACCCAGCCTGCCCGCGATCGCCGCAAAGAGGGATTGCTTGGCCTCCTGACTCCGGCCGCCCTGGGTAAAAATCTGGATCATCACCACGTCCGGCGTGCGCTCAAACCCCAGCCCGGCATCCTGGGCAAGGATCTGCCCGCGCGGATGTTCGGTCAGGACATGGAAGTAGTCGCGCTCGGGGATCCCGTATTCCGCCAGGATCGCATCATGGATCCCCCGGCTAAGACGGCCCAGATCCTCAGGACTGCGGCCCTGGTTGACATCAATTCGCACGAGAGGCACGCTTTGCTCCTTCAATAGTTTGTACTGACATACTAACAAACTATGGAAGGAAGGGACAAGCCGACAGTGCGGGGAAATACCCCTTGCCCCGGGGACTGCAGCAGGCGTAGCCTTAAACAACCAACAGGTTGATAAAGCGATTGATTGACTAATGGCGAGGTGATTGGCAGGCCATGGACACCGGCGACGATGAACTGCTCGATGCGGCCTTCCTGGCCCTCGCCGATCCGGTCCGCCGGCGCATCATCTCCCGGCTCAGCCGGGGCCCGGCTACCGTCAACGAACTGGCGGAACCCTTCGCGATCACCAAACAGGCGGTCTCGAAGCACATCCAGGTCCTCGAGCAGGCGCAACTGGTCACCCGCACGCGTGACGCCCAGCGCCGGCCCGTCCACCTGAACCCCGCACGGTTGGAGGCGCTCACCGCATGGATTGACCAGTACCGGTTGGTCCGCGAGGGGCAGTTCCGCAGCCTCGATGCCGTACTCCAATCCAGGGCCGCCGCAGGCGGCACACAGGCAAAGGACCCATCATGAGCAACGAACTGAAACTCAGCATCCCCGAGGGACTCCCCTTCATTGACTACGAACGGGAATTCGACTTCCCGGTGGCGGATGTGTTCCGCGCCCACAAGGAGCCGGACCTGATCGTCCAGTGGCTCGGGCCCCGTGGACTCAAGATGGAAATCAACCACTACGATTTCCGCACCGGCGGCAGTTACAGCTACCTCCACACGGGACCGGACGGCTCCGCGTACGGGTTCAACGGCGTCTTCCATACCGTCCGCGAGAACGAGTTCGCCGTCCAGACCTTCGAATTCGACGGCTACCCGGACGTGGTCAGCATCGAATTCCTCACCTTCGAGGACCTGGGCGGCGGCCGGTGCCGCATCAAGGGGCACTCCGTCTACCCGAGCCAGGAGTCCCGCGACGGCATGGCGCAGTCCGGCATGGAGGGCGGCATGACGGAGGGCTATGAGCGGCTCGACGAACTCCTCGGCGGGACTGCCGGCAGCCTGGTGGCCGGGGAGGGAACGGCATGAGCAACGCACTGAAGCTCGTGGCCCCGGAGAATCTTCCATTTGTGGACTCCGAGCGCGAGTTTGATTACCCGGCGGCAGCGGTCTTCCGCGCGCATGTGGATCCCGGGCTGTTCCGGCAATGGATCGGACCGCGGGAACTGACCACGCGGATTGACGGGTTTGATTGCCGCCCAGGCGGAACGTACCGCTTCGTGCAGGAGGGCAGGGACGGCCGGGAGCATGCGTTCCGCGGCGTCTTCCACACGGTCCGCGAGAATGAGTTTGTGCTGCAGACGTTCGAATATGAAGGGTATCCGGATGTTGTCACGCTGGAGTTCGGAACATTCGAGGACCTGCCGGGCGGGCGTTCCAAGCTCACCGGCAGGTCCGTTTACCCCAGCGTGGAAGCACGCGCCCGGTTTCTGGCTGACGGCATGGAAGCCGGCATTGCTGCAGGCTACGAACAGCTGGACGAGCTGCTCGACACATAGCGCGAACGGACAGTTGTGGCCCCTGCGCCCGGGGCCACAACTGTCCGTTCGCGCTGCCCCAGAGGTGGGCGGCCAGTGAGGCAGCTGGCGGTTAAAGAAAAGCACGACGGCGTCCGGTCACCTTCCCAGGGGAAGGCGACCGGACGCCGTCGTACTTTTGGTGCTGTGGTGTTTCGGACCTAGAGGGTCGCGAAGACCTCGCGCAGCAGCTTGGCGGTCTCGGACGGCGTCTTGCCGACCTTGACGCCGGCGGCCTCGAGGGCTTCCTTCTTGGCCTGGGCGGTGCCCGCGGAACCGGAGACGATGGCGCCTGCGTGGCCCATGGTCTTGCCTTCCGGAGCGGTGAAGCCTGCCACGTAGCCGACAACCGGCTTCGTGACGTTTGCCTTGATGTAGTCCGCGGCACGCTCTTCAGCGTCGCCACCGATCTCGCCGATCATCACGATCGCCTTGGTCTCGGGGTCCGCTTCGAACGCTTCGAGGGCGTCGATGTGCGTGGTGCCGATGACGGGGTCGCCGCCGATGCCGATGGCGGTGGAGAAGCCCAGGTCCCGCAGTTCGTACATCATCTGGTAGGTCAGGGTGCCTGACTTGGAGACGAGGCCGATGGGGCCCTTGCCCGTGATGTTTGCCGGCGTGATGCCAACGAGGGCCTCGCCGGGGGTGATGATGCCGGGGCAGTTCGGTCCGATGATGCGGGTGACCTGCTTGCCGTTGGCGTCGACCTTGGACTGCGCCAGTGCCCAGAACTCAGCGGAGTCCTGGACCGGCACGCCCTCGGTGATGACGACAACCAGGCCGATGCCGGCCTCGATGGCTTCAACAACGGCGTCCTTGGTGAACGCCGGCGGTACGAAGACGATGGAGACGTCGGCGCCGGTCTCGGCAATGGCTTCCTTGACCGTGCCGAAAACGGTGATTTCGTTATCGCCGTGCAGGACCGTGGTGCCGGCCTTGCGGGCGTTGACGCCGCCCACGACGTTGGTGCCGGCCTTGAGCATCAGGGCGGTGTGCTTGGTGCCTTCGCCGCCGGTGATGCCCTGGACGATGACCTTGGAGTCCTTGTTCAGATAGATAGACATGGTGCGTCCCTTTACTTAGCTGCGTTGGCGAGCTCGGCGGCCTTGTCGGCGCCCTCGTCCATGGTGGCGGCCAGGGTAACCAGCGGGTGGTTGGCCTCGGCCAGGATGCGGCGGCCTTCTTCGACGTTGTTGCCGTCGAGGCGGACAACCAGCGGCTTGTTGGCGGAGTGCCCCAGCTCAGCCAGTGCACCCACGATGCCCTTTGCCACAGCGTCACAGGCGGTGATGCCGCCGAAGACGTTCACGAACACGGACTTGACCTGCTCGTCGCCCAGGATGACGTCCAGACCGGCAGCCATAACCTCGGCGGACGCTCCACCGCCGATGTCCAGGAAGTTGGCGGGCTTGACGTTGCCGTGGTTTTCACCGGCGTAGGCAACGACGTCCAGGGTGGACATGACCAGGCCGGCGCCGTTGCCGATGATGCCAACTTCGCCGTCCAGCTTGACGTAGTTCAGGTCCTGCGCCTTGGCCTTGGCCTCGAGCGGGTCAGCAGCATCCTTGTCTTCGAGGAGTGCGTGCTTGGGGTGGCGGAAGTCCGCGTTCTCGTCCAGGGTGACCTTGCCGTCAAGGGCAACGATCTCGCCGGCGCCGGTCTTGACCAGCGGGTTGACCTCAACCAGGGTTGCGTCTTCCTTCTTGAAAACGTCCCACAGCTTCAGGATCACGTCGGCGACTTTGCCACGCAATTCCTCCGCGAAGCCTGCAGCGGCAACGATTTCATCGGCTTTTGCCTGGTCGATTCCCACAGCGGGATCGATGGCGATTTTGGCGAGCGCCTCGGGGCGTTCGACGGCGAGCTGTTCGATTTCCATGCCGCCTTCTACCGAGCACATGGCCAGGTAGTTGCGGTTGGCCCGGTCCAGCAGGACGGAGAAGTAGTATTCTTCGGCGATGTCCGCGCCCTGGGCGATCATGACCTTGTTGACCGTGTGGCCCTTGATGTCCATGCCCAGGATGTTGGTGGAGTGCTCCAGAGCCTCATCGGCGGTCTTGGCGACCTTAACGCCGCCGGCCTTGCCTCGGCCACCGACCTTAACCTGTGCCTTGACGACAGTTACGCCGCCGATCTTCTCGGCAGCTGCCTTTGCTTCTTCAGGGGTGTGCGCCACGATGCCAGCAAGCACGGGTACACCGTGCGCCTCGAACATATCGCGCGCCTGATATTCAAACAGGTCCACGGTTTAGTGTCCTTCTACGTCGAAGTAGTTTCTGTACAGCCGGACCCCACGTAGTCGTGGTTACCGGGCTGCGGAATAAACGCACCCTGCGGCAGGTTTGGAAACGAGCCACACGGCGCAATGCTCCTTTCGGAACTCTAGTCCTTTCTGCGGACCGGCCCGTTCCAGAGTACCTGTTATGTGAGTAAGGACACTATTCTATGGAGCGTAGAAAAACCCCTAGATTACGGGCTTTTTGCCCCCTCCGAGGGCGTCGCTGAGGCGTTTTCACTGCCGCCGGAAACTAGTTCGTAATGGTCCCGGGAAATGAAGAAGGCAACACCGGCTGAGACGTTTCCGCAGGCCACGCCGCCGTTGTAGGCCGAGCAGCGCAGCCCGTTCCGCTCCAGGTTCTGGCCGTCCTCCAGGACGGGGAGCTGGGATACGGGGCCGGCTTTGCTGCCTTTGGGCCCGAATTCGGCTTCCATCTGGGTCACACCGGAGCGGCATTCGCCGTAGCTCGCCTTGTCCGGCGTGAGGAGGGCTGCGCCGCCCAGGTAGCCCAGGCCGGTGCCGGCGCAGTCGTCCGTGACGTCCGCGGGATCAGGTTTGGCATACCTTGCCAGCTCGCAGTGCGCCACCGGCACGATGGCGAGCTTGTTGTTGCCGGGGTCGCTGAAGGCGTTTGGTTCATACGGCAGGTTGACGTGTTCGCCGCGCGCCGAGGTGAGGGAGCAGACGGTGTTTCGGTCCGCCGTGACGAAGCTGAGTACGTCCGCGCCCGCAGAGAACGGGGCGGAGTCCGCCACAGGCGCCTGTTCCAGCTGCTCCAGCACGGGAAGCGGCGGCGGGGGCACGTAATCCGGGTCCTTCTGCGTGACGGTGCACGCCGTGCAGGCCATCAGGAAGAGGGCGGCCAGGATCCCCAATACAGTCCGTCGCATGGCACCCATTATGCGTCATGACTGCCGTCACCCCGCGCCGGGAGCCAGCACGCTTTCGACGACGGCGGCCGCGGCGTCCGCCGGGTCACGGGTATTCAACTCTTCTTGCATGCTCCTGGCGCGGCTCTTCCAGCCGGGATCTGCCAGGACCGTTTCCACTGCCTTGGCCAGGTCCGCGGGCCTGGGCGCCTCGGTGCGCAGGTTGATTCCTACTCCCGCATATTCCACCCTGGCATTGACGTCGCTTTTGCCCTCATTGATGCCGGACACCACCAGGGGTACACCCTTGGACAGGCTCAGCTGGACTCCGCCGAATCCGCCGTTGGTGACGAAAGCGTCGGTAAAGTCGAAGACTTTGGCGAAGTCCACATAGTCGCGCACCAGGATATTGGGCTGCTGATAGCGTGCCTGCAGGGCGGTAGTGCCGCGGCCGCCGGTGGCCACGATGACCAGCGCGTCCATGTCCTTGACAGCTTCGAGCGCCGGGATGATGAGCTTGCCCTGGTCGGCATTGTCGACCGTCCCCTGCGTGATCACCAGGGTTTTGGAGTACCCTTTCGGCCACTCATCGTCCGGGCCTGCCGCCCCGGCGTCAGCAGCCTTGGCAGCCCCTGGCAGGCGGTATGGAAGAAGGGCGCCGACATACCTGACCTTGGGATTGACGTTGCGGCGGGGAAAGTCCAGCTGCGCCGGGCCCGTCTGGATGGTCGCGTCGGAGCAACGGTAGGGTTCATCGGTGAGCCGCCCTCCCCGGGGCACCTCCTGCCCAAAGGCCGCATGTTGCCGCCGGTAGCTTTGTCCTGCGGGCCGAAGAATGACTTTGTCCGAGATCAGGCCGGCCGCAGCCTGCAGGGCCCGTTCCACGGGATTGCGCGGCGGAAGGAACCCAAAGAAGAGCGGCGGAACCTGCGGGTCGCTTTCCATGTTGGGGATCGCCACAAAGTTCACCACCGGCTTGCCCAACAGATGCGACACGAGCCGATGGATGAACATGGAACTGTCCGCCACCAGGACGTCGAAGGTAAAGTCCCGGTGCAGGTCGCGGATGTCCTCGAAAAAGCTGGTGACGTTGCTGGCGAAGATCTTCTCGCCGTCGAACCCAATGGCCCGGGGCCCTTTCAGCCGTGCCCGCTCCGGATAGAGTTCCTCGAGGTTATCCGCCCGGTGCTCCGTGGCACGCCGGAACGGATGGAGCGGAATACCCAGGCCGTGGAGCTTGTCCCGGAAGACGGGCCCTGTGTACCAGCGGACGTCGTGTCCGTGCTCCTTGAGGCGCATCGCCACACCGGTCATAGGATTGAAATGGCCTTCTATGGCCTGGCTGGCGAAAAGGACTTTCATGCGGATCTGCTCCTGGTGGTGCTGATGACACGAGCTGAGATCCCTGAACTGTAATCCTGCCGCCAGGGCCCGGCAAGGGTCACTGCCCGGAGGCGGGACCCTTCCCGTCCTGGAACGGGTGTTAGGCGTCGAGCTTGGTCAGCGGTGCGTACCTCAGCAGCAGGCGCTTTTCGCCGACGCTGAACTTCACCTTGGCCACGGTCTTGTCCCCCGCGCCTTCGACTGCCAGGACGGTGCCGTTTCCGAAGCTCGTGTGGTTCACCTTGTCCCCGACGCTGACGGCAACGACTTCCTTCTGCGGCTGCACGCGGTTCTTGGCGACGGCGGCCGGAACATCGGCATTGAAGCCGGCGGAAGGGCTCGCCGCATTGCCGCGGGCCGTGCCCGCACCCCAGAACGATCCGCCGTACCGGCTGGAGCCGATGGACGCCCCGCTCCCCCAGCCACTGACCTGCCGGGAGGTACCTTCACGCCGCCATTCCACCAGTTCGGCGGGAATTTCCTCGATGAACTGGCTGGCCGGGTTGTACTGGCTCTGGCCCCACATGCTGCGGACTTCCGAGCGCGTCACATAGAGGCGCTTCCGGGCACGGGTCAGGCCCACGTAGGCCAGCCGCCGTTCCTCCGCGAGCTCCTTGGGATCCGTGGCCGAACGCTGGTGCGGGAAGAGGCCGTGCTCCATGCCGGTGAGGAACACCACCGGGAATTCCAGCCCCTTGGCGGTGTGGAGGGTCATGAGCGTCACCACGCCCAGTCGTTTGGCTTCCGCCACGGCGGCATCGATGTCAGCGCCCGGGGCGTCCGGGATCTGGTCGGCGTCCGCCACGAGTGACACCTGCTCCAGGAAGGCGCCCAGGGAACCTTCGGGGTTCTCCTGCTCGTATTCGCGCACGACGGCGACGAGTTCCGCGAGGTTTTCCACCCGGGACTCATCCTGGGGATCGGTGCTGGACCGCAGCCCTGCCAGGTACCCGGTCTGCTCCAGGACAGCTTCCAAGGCAGCAGCGGCACCGGAGCCGCTGGCCACCTCGGCGAGGTCATCCAACAGCTTCACGAACCCAAGCACCGCGTTGACCGAGCGGGTGGCCATCCCCGGCGCCTGGTCCGCGCGGCGGGCGGCGGCCATGAATGAGGTCCGTTCGCGTTCGGCCAGGGCCGCCACGGCACCCTCGGCGCGGTCGCCGATGCCGCGTTTGGGTTCGTTGAGCACACGGCGCAGGTTGACGTCGTCGTCGGGGTTTACCAGCACGCGCAGGTACGCGAGGGCGTCCTTGATTTCCTTGCGCTCGTAGAAGCGCGTGCCGCCCACCACCTTGTACGGCAGGCCAACGCGCACCAGGACATCTTCGATGGAACGGGACTGGGCGTTGGTGCGGTAGAAGATCGCGACGTCGCCGGGGCGCAGGTTGTCCTCGTCCTGCAGCCTGTCGATTTCCTTGGCGATGAACTGGGCTTCGTCGTGTTCGTTTTCGCCCACGTAGCCGATGATTTTGTGGCCTTCACCCTCGGCGGTCCAAAGCCTCTTGTCCGGACGGTTGGGGTTGCGGGAAATCACCGAGTTGGCGGCTGTGAGGATGTTCTGGGTGGAACGGTAGTTCTGCTCCAGCTTGATGGTGCGCGCGTTCGGATAGTCCTTTTCGAACTCCACGATGTTGCGGATGTCCGCCCCGCGGAACGCGTAGATGGACTGGTCCGAGTCGCCCACCACGGTGAGTTCGGAAGCCCCGGGCCCCTCGCCCACAATTTCGCGGACCAGCGCGTACTGGGCGTGGTTGGTGTCCTGGTATTCGTCCACCAGGACGTGCCGGAAGCGCCGGCGGTACGATTCGGCGAGCGCCGGGAAGGCTCGGAACATATAGACGGTTTCGGCGATGAGGTCGTCAAAGTCCATGGCGTTGGCCTGGCGCAGCCGCTGCGTGTAGCCCTTGAAGACGTCGGCCACGGCTTGTTCGAAGGGATCGTTGTAATTGGCCGAGGAGGCATACGAATCGGCGTCGATCAGCTCGTTCTTCAGCGCCGAGATCTTGTGCTGGATGGCCTTGGGCGCGAACTTCTTGGGGTCCAGGTCCAGGGTTTTGGACACCTGGGTGACAAGCCGCAGGGAGTCCGCGGAGTCATAGATGGAGAAATTGGACTTGAGTCCGACGTTGGCGGCTTCCTGCCGGAGGATGCGCACGCAGGACGAGTGGAAGGTGGAAATCCACATGATCTTGGCGCGGCCCCCCACCAGTGCTTCGATGCGCTCCCGCATTTCCGCGGCGGCCTTGTTGGTGAAGGTGATGGCCAGGATCTCACCATGATGCGCCCTCCGGGTGGCGATGAGGTAGGCGATCCGGTTGCTGAGTACGCGTGTCTTGCCGGATCCGGCTCCGGCCACGATGAGCAGCGCGCCGCCGGTGTGCTTGACCGCTTCTTCCTGCTGGGGGTTGAGGCCCTGCAGGAGTTCGTCCACGCCGGGCAGCTTGGGACGTGCCCGTTCCCCCTCGGATTCCGGCCCGCCGTTCCCGTAGCGGGCCGGATCTTCCCCTGCCCCGGGGCGCGACTTGGTGAGCGCTGCCGCTTTCGGGGCAGCCTTGAACGGTCCGTCAGCATACGGGTCAAACAACATATCCATGGTGCTATAAGTCTAGGCGGTGGGGCCGACACTCACTTCCGGACCGGCCTGCGTTCGGCTCAGAGCGTGTCCAGGGCCCTTACTCCACCGAGCCGGACTCGAGGGCGGCGCGGAGCTGCCGGACCGCCGTCGTGCCTCCTGCAACGAACCACTCCAGGCCGTTGACGCGCACGACGTCGACGGCGCCGCCGGCGGCAAGCACAATGGCTTTGCCGGGGAGCCAGTCCCATTCGGGGCAGCTGTGCTGAAACCAGCAGTCGAGCTCGCCGTCGGCCACCCGGCCAAGGTCGCAGGACCCTGATCCGAACATTCGCAGCGATGCAGCCGCGGTGGCCGCGGAGTGCCAGGGCATGGCGCACAGCGGGTCCGCAAGCCACGAGGGGTGGATGTAGGTTGCGGCGCCCTGTTCGGCCAGCGGCTGCAGCGTCCGCGCCCCGCCGTCCATATGGAAGGACGTCAGCCGTTCACCGTTCAGGGTGGCTGGCCGGGTGGTTCCGCCCAGCCAGAGTTTGTCCTCTTCAGGCTGGAAAATGGCGCCGAGAACCGTGCCGGCCGAGTCCTTGAGGGCGAGCGCGGAGCACCAGTACGTGGAGCCGTGCAGGAAGTTGTAGGTGCCGTCCACGGGGTCGATCACCCAGGTCCGCCCGCTGCTCCCCTCCACGGAGGCGCCTTCTTCCCCCAGGATGCCGTCGTCCGGGCGGCAGCGCCGCAGCTGTTCGAGGACATAGGCTTCGGCGGCGTGGTCGGCAGCCGTGACCACATCGGAAACCGAGGTCTTCTGCTGTCCTTCCAGGCCGCCCTGGCGCATCATCAGGGCCAGCATCCCGGCTTCCCGGACCAGTGCCTCGGCCAGCTGGTAATCGTCCAGGCCCGCACTGAGCTCCGCCGCGCTGTGCCTGCCAAGTTTGTGTCTTCCAAGTTCCGTCACGCGTCCCAGCCTATCCGCGGCCGCAGGCGGGGAACAGGCGGGGACAGGAACAGCGATAATGAACCCATGGCCAAGACACCAGCACAGCGGATCAAGAAACATGGCGCCAACGCGTCCGTTCCCCAGCACCACCTGCCGCCGGTGATCAACCCCACCACCCAGCGGTCGCCGGAGAAAGCGCGGAACAACAGCAACGTAATCCTCATTGCCGGCGTCGTGGCCAGCCTCTTCCTGTTCTGGTACCTGCATTTGCTGACGCTGAACCAGCTCACCCAGCTCTCCGGCGGCCTGCCGATGCCCGATTCGCTGATCGGCGGTTTTGACCAGGGCTTCGTGGACCAGCTGAGGGCGGCGATGAATGAGGAAGCCCGCGGCCAGCTCAACTATGTCCACAAGACGGCGGGAACGCTGTTTCCGCTGATTTTCGGCTTCACGTGGCTCCTGCTGATTGGGACCAACGTGGCACGCAAAACGCTCCGCTGGTCGCTCTGGGCGCTCCCGCTCCTTTTCGCCGCCGCCCGGCTGTGGGGAAACGCTGCCATCGATTCCATGCTGTCCGCGTCAACGGCCGACGGCGGCCAGGTGGCCCTCGCGTCCGCCCTCACCGTCAGCGGCTGGGTACTGCTCGTGGTGAGCCTGCTGGCAGGCGGCGCGGCGGTGTTCCTGGGTCGGAAGCCCAAGGGTCGCTAGCCCCTCAAAGGGTCCCGGCTGCTTGGGCAGCTATCCGCGCCTTCCGTGCCTTCAGTTCCTGCCGGACGCGCTGGGCAATCACCAGCCCCGTGGTGGCCAGGCCGATCGTGACCGGATAGCCCATAAACCGCTCCAGCGTGCCCGGCTCCGGGACATCCATGCCAGTGGCCCCGCCGATCGCCAGCGCCCCAAAAGACACCGCCCCGCACGCAAGGATGAACCATCCCAGCGGCGACTGCCTCAGCCACAGCGTGCCTAACAGCAGCAGCGCCAACGCCCCGCCGATGAAGTACATCAGGGCGCCGGTCAGATGCACGGCGAACCATCCGGCGTCCTCGGGCACCAGCCCCACAATGACGGTCCCGGTGCCAGCAGTGAAGGTGAGGACCTTGGCCGCAAGGGCCGTGAACCAGGGAACACGGTGGCCGGGACCGAAGGTAAGCCGGACGCCGGGCCGGGCTGCGACGCACAGGAGTGCCGAGCTGAGGAGCAGCGCCCCCACCAGCATGCCCAGGCCCTGCACCACGAACGAGGCATTCATGACCGCGTGCAGGGGCGAACACACGTCCCTGCTTTCATAAAGGCCGCAGTGGACGGCCCCGAGATCGCTGATGTAGCCGGTCCGGCGGTCGTAGGGCTGCGGACCGGACCACGCCGCGATCACCGCCGATTCAGCCACGAAATACTGCAGCACGCTCAGCTTGGCCCAGGCCCCGAAATACTCCCGGGTGGAGGCTATGTCCGGGAGGAATCCGGCCCGGAGGGACGTTGCTGGTGTTGCTGCAGTCATGTCAAGAGCGTAGTACGCGCCTGTACCTTGTATGCTTGTATCCGTGCCCGAACAGGACGGCCTGGTGCCAACCACTTCGGACGCCCGCCCTCGTAGCTCAGTGGATAGAGCACGGCTCTCCTAAAGCCGGTGTCGTTGGTTCGATTCCAATCGAGGGCACTTGAACTTCCAGCGGCAGGATGCAGAGCTGAACGAGGCGCAGGATTTCGATCTGCGTGCCTACCTGCTGGGCAGCTGGTCCGTGGAGCGCACCCTGTGGGACCGCAGCTCCGACGCCCGAGGAACCTTCACCGGCGTCGTCCGCTTTTCCCCGAACGACGACGGCGGCCTTGCCTTCCATGAAGAGGGCACCATGCGCTGGCCTACTCCCGCCGGCGACACGTTCACCGGCCCCGCGAGCCGGGACTACATCCTGCATCCCACGGCCGCCTCCGACTCGATGGACATGACGTTCCCCGACGGCCGGCCGTTCCACCGGATGAGCTTCCGGGCCGAGTCCAGCCACGACGAGCACTGGTGCGACCCGGACACCTACCGCGTCACCTATGCGCTCCGCGGCCCGGACGAGTTCAGCTACTCCTGGGACGTTCACGGGCCGCGGAAGAACCAGCTCCTGGAATCCGTGCTGCGCCGGCTGGCGCGGGACGGAGCAGGTCCGGACGGGCTGGCGCCGGACGTGGCGGGCTCCTATGGGCTAGGGTCGTAGCCGTGAAAGACCGCATTGTTGTGTCCGCCGTCTGCGTCTATGACGATCGGGGCCGCCTGCTGACCGTCCGCAAGCGCGGCACGGACAAGTTCATGCACCCCGGCGGCAAGCCCGAATCCGGCGAAACCGCAGCCCAGGCCGCCTCGCGTGAACTGCTGGAGGAAGTGGGCATCGAGGTGGCGCCCGAAGACCTGCGGCCCATGGGCGTCTGGCTTGCCGACGCCGCCAACGAGGCCGCCACGGACATTGAGGCAACAGTGTTTACTGCTCCGGGCACCTGGAGGGCGCACCCCTCGGCCGAGATAGCCGAAATCCGCTGGCTGGACCTGGCCGCCGAGCCGCCGGCCGACCTTGCACCCCTGCTGACGGACCACATCCTGCCCGCCCTGGCGGCGGACCGCGCGTAGGGGCCGGGCCTAGAACTCGGGAACGGCCTCTTCCACCACAGCGTTCGCTTCCGCGAACTGGGTGCGGTAGAGCTCCGCGTACCGGCCTTCCGCCGCGAGCAACCCGGTGTGGGTGCCGCGTTCCACGATGGCGCCGTCCTCCACCACCAGGATCATGTCCGCGGCGCGGATGGTGGACAGCCGGTGGGCGATCACGACGGCGGTGCGGCCTTCGAGCGCTGCCCCCAGCGCAGCCTGCACGGCCGCTTCGTTGGTGGAATCCAGGGCGGCCGTGGCTTCGTCAAGGATGACGACGCGCGGCTGCGCGATCAGCAGCCGGGCAATCGTGAGGCGCTGGCGTTCACCGCCGGAAAGCCGGTAGCCGCGCTCCCCCACCACTGTGTCAAGGCCGTCGGGCAGGGACCGGATCATGTATTCGAGCCGGGCCTGGCGCAGCACATCCCACATGTCCGCTTCTGTGGCGTCCGGGCGGGCCAGCCGCAGGTTGGAGGCGATGGATTCGTGGAACAGGTGCCCGTCCTGGGTCACCATGCCCAGCGTCGCCCGCATCGAATCAAAGGTGGCGTCACGGACGTCCAGGCCGGTCCCGGGCACTGTTCCGCCGAGGCGCACGGCGCCGGAATCGACGTCGTACAGCCGTGACAGCAACTGGGCGATGGTGGACTTGCCGGCGCCCGAGGACCCGACCAGGGCAACGGTCTGGCCCGGTTCCACCCGGAAACTGATGCCGTGCAGCACTTCTTCGCCGCCGCGGGTGTCCAGGGTGGAGACGTCCTCGAGCGACGCCAGCGACACCTTGTCCGCGGCAGGGTAGGCGAACCGGACGTCGTCGAACTCCACCGAGACGGGACCCGGCGGCACCTCAACGGCGTCGGGCTTCTGCTGGATCAGGGGCTTGAGGTCGAGGATTTCGAAGACCCGCTCAAAACTGACCAGGGCGCTCATGATTTCCACCCGGGCGTTGGAGAGCGCGGTGAGCGGCGCGTACAGGCGGGTGAGCAGCAGCGCCAGCACCACGACGTCGCCCGCGGCGAGCTGGCCCTGCAGGGCGAGGAAGCCGCCCAGCCCGTACACGAGGGCAAGCGCCAGCGCCGAGACCAGTGTGAGCGCGGTGACGAACGTGAACTGGAGCATGGCGGTGCGCACGCCGATGTCCCGGACCCGCCCGGCGCGGACGGCGAACTCACGGGATTCCTCGTCGGGGCGGCCGAAGAGCTTGACCAGCGTGGCGCCGGGCGCGGAGAACCGCTCGGTCATCTGGGTACCCATGGCGGCGTTGTGCTCGGCAGCCTCGCGCCGAAGGTCGGCCAGTTTGGACCCCATCCGGCGTGCCGGAATGAGGAAGATCGGCAGCAGGATCATGGCCAGCACGGTCACCAGCCAGGACTTGCCCAGCATCACCACGAGGGTGAGCGCCAGGGCCACCACGTTGCTGACCACGCCGGACAGCGTGCCGGCGAAGGCCGACTGCGCGCCGATGACGTCGTTGTTCAGCCGGCTGACCAGGGCCCCTGTGCGGGTGCGGGTGAAGAAGGCGATGGGCATCTTCTGGACGTGGTCGAACACCTTGGTGCGCAGATCCACGATCACGCCCTCGCCGATGGTGGAGGACAGCCAACGGGTCACGAGCCCCAGCCCGGCCTCGGCCACGGCCACGACGGCGATGAGCACCGCCAGCCTCATCACGACGTCGGTACCGGCGCCTGCGATGATGGCGTCCACCACCTGGCCGGCAAGGACCGGGGTGGCCACGGCCAGGACAGCCATGGCGATCGAGAGCAGCACGAAGGCGATGAGCTTGCGGCGGTGCGGCCGGGCGAAGCCGAATACGCGCTTGAGAGTCGCCTTGGAGAACGGCTTGGAACCGCTGGCGGCCCGCGTGATGTTGTAAAGGGAGCTCCATGCTACCCGGTCCATGCTCATCGTGACTGGCCTTTCATGGCGCCGTTCCCGGCGCCTGGTGATGCCGCGGCTGGTGCGGACCCGCCGGCGGGCAGCTCGGTCACCACGCCGTCCTCCACATTCCAGCGGACGTCCAGGCGTACGTTTTCCAGCAGCCTGCGGTCGTGCGTCACCAGGAGCAGGGCGCCGTCGTAGCTTTCCAGGGCCTCCTCGAGCTGCTCGATGGCGGGCAGGTCCAGGTGGTTGGTGGGCTCGTCCAGGACCAGCAGGTTCACGCCGCGAGCCTGCAGCAGGGCAAGGGCCGCGCGGGTCCGTTCGCCCGGGGAGAGCGAGTCGACCGGGCGCGAGGTGTGGTCCGCCTTGAGTCCAAACTTGGCCAGCAGGGTGCGGACTTCCGCCGGGGTCAGCTCCGTCAGGACAGCCTCGACGGCATCGCCGAGGGTGAGGTCACCGGCCAGCAGGCCGCGGGCCTGGTCGATTTCGCCAATGGCTACGGAGGCGCCCATGGCGGCGTTGCCGGAGTCCGGCTTCCGGATCCCCAGCAGGAGCCGGAGCAGCGTGGACTTGCCGGCCCCGTTGGGACCGGTGATGCCGATGCGCTCCCCGGCGTTGAGCTGCAGGTTCACCGGCCCCAGGGTGAAGTCACCCTGGTGGACGACGGCGTCCCGCAGCGTTGCCACAACGGCACTGGATCGCGGGGCCTGGCCGATGCTGAACTGCAGCTGCCACTCCTTGCGCGGCTCCTCCACTTCGTCGAGCCGGGCGATCCGGGATTCCATCTGGCGCACTTTCTGGGCCTGCTTCTCCGAGGATTCGGTGGAGGCCGCACGGCGGATCTTGTCATTGTCAGGGCTCTTCTTCATGGCGTTCCGGACGCCTTGGGAGCTCCACTCACGCTGGGTCCGGGCGCGGGAAACGAGGTCCGCCTTCGTGTTGGCGAACTCCTCGTACCGCTCCCGGGCATGGCGGCGGGCCACGGCGCGTTCCTCCAGGAAGGCCTCGTAGCCGCCGTCATACACCGCCACGGAATTCTGGGCGAGGTCCAGTTCCACGATGGTGGTGACACAGCGGGCCAGGAACTCACGGTCGTGGGATACCAGGACCACACCGCCGCGGAGCCCCTGCACGAACGCCTCCAGCTTGGCCAGTCCGTTGAGGTCAAGGTCGTTGGTGGGCTCATCGAGCAGGACCACGTCGAAGCGGCTCAGCAGGGCGGCAAGCGCCACGCGTGCCGCTTGCCCGCCGGACAGCCCCGTCATAAGCGCCTCCGGCCCCACCTCCAGGCCCAGGTCGGCAAGGACCGGCGCGATCCGGTCGTCCAGGTCCGCAGCGCCGGAGGCCATCCAGCGGTCAAAGGCCAGGGAGTAGGCGTCATCGGCACCGGCGGCACCCGAGCCCAGAGCCTCCGCCGTTGATTCCATGTCTGCCGTTGCCTGTGCACAGCCGGTCCGGCGGGCGACGTACCCTGCCACTGTCTCGCCGGCGACGCGTTCGTGTTCCTGCGGCAGCCAGCCAACGAAGGCATCGGCCGGGGCCAGGCTCACTGATCCGGCCAGCGGCTGGTCCGCCCCTGCCAGCAGCCGGAGAAGTGTGGATTTGCCGGCGCCGTTCGCGCCAACAACGCCCACGACGTCGCCCGGGGCCACGGTGAGGGAAAGTTTTGAGAAGAGTGTGCGGTGGTCGTGACCGCCCGAAAGATCTTTGGCAACAAGGGTTGCAGTCATTAGTCCATCCTCTCACTGCGGCCCAAAACGGCCTGAAATCCCGCCGGGCATGGAAGAACCCGCTGGTCCGGACTTGGGGGGTGTACGGACCAACGGGTTCGACCATCTAGCATAGTTCATATACCCCCCGCCGTAAAATCGACTGTCGCTACTCCAACCGCCCCACCCCGCAGGAAGCCATCCATGCCACTCCCCGCCAAGGCGTTCCAACGCTGGCTTCACGGAATAGCGCCCCAGGCGAGCACCGCCGATATCTGCAGGATCTCCGGAGTCAAGCGGACCACCCTGGCGCAGCAGCTGGTCCGCGGGAAGGTGGCGGAAAGCACCGTTGTCAGCATCAGCCGTGCCTTCAATATCAACCCGGTGGCGGCGTTGGCCACCTTCGCGAGTTACAGCGAGCTTGCCGGAAGCCCCGTGCTGCCCACTGCCGCGGAACTGGTCAGCCAGATCGCCACCATGGACCTCCTGAGTGCGGTCATTGCCCGCTCCGCCGGTGCAGCGGCCGGCGGCGACGCTGACAAGCCGCCTGCGCCGCGGCTCACACCCGCGCCGCATGCGACCTCCGTGAAGAACTGGGTAGACGCAGTCGACGACGGCGAACTCCGGCACCGGGTTTCCGCCGCCACCGGGATCGCCCCCCAGAATTACTCCGCGCAGCTGACCGCCAACCGGCTGACCCCGGAGCTGGCCATCGCCACGTCCAGGGCAGCCGGTGTCGGGCTGACGGGCGGGCTGGTGGCCACGGGGATGATTACCGAGTCCGAGGCCGGCTGGCCGCCCGGCGCACGGCAGGCAGCACTGGACGCCCTGTCCGACGGCGAGCTCGCCGCCCTGGCCGGCGAGCGGCTGCAGGCCCTGGGGAAGACCCTCAAGCGCCAGGAACAAGACCACCAACAAACCAAAACGATCTGGGAGAACCTCGGATGATCGAGATCCTGCAATGGTCCACCCTGGCCGTCTGCTGCGCCGCTGCCGTGGCGCGAATTCCAAGTGCGGTCAGGGGTGAGAACAGGTCACTCTTTTACATCTTCGTGCTGGCCACACTCGCAATCCTCCTGAGCATTGACGGCCCGTATGTAGCCATCGACGGCCTGCTCGGCGGCATCAACGTCGCCAACCTCATACTGCGCTTCGTCCTCTTCGCCGTCATCTTTTTCATTGGGCTGCGTTGCGTTAATGCCTTCGGCGCCGACAAACAGAGGCGCTGGCTGGTCGGGAGGCCTGGACTGCTGGTGTTTGGCCTCATATCTGCCGTCATGGTCGTCTTTTTCGCCATGATGGATTCGTTTAGCTCGTCGGCGGGGCTAAGTGCGGTGTACGAGCGCAGCACCCGCAATGCCCACCTGGTGGAGTATTACGGTGCAGCCGGACGGGCCTACCCGGCCTACGTTTCCCTTGTGCTTCTCCCCGCCATGGTGAAGGCGGTTGGCAGCCGGCTGCCAGGGCTGGTGCGGGCGGGTGCCCTCCTGCTGGCCATTGGCGGTGTCTGCCTGACCGTGAGCCTGCTGTTTCCCTTCTTCCCGGCACAGTTGACTCCCCTGAAGTTCATCATCAATTACGGAGCCGCGCTGTGCTTCGTGGTGGGCCTCGCCGCCTTCTGGATGGCCAGGGTCCGGGCAACGCAAGCCGCCCCGCAAAAGTCATCTACCGCAAAGTAGACTTAGGGCTTTCACAAAATCATTAGAACGTGAGAGAATCATGAATGTGTGAAAGTGGCTTCTGCTTTGCGCCGGGAATGGGGACAATCCGTTCGACGCCGGGCGGGCCGCTGAACACAATTGGGGGGATGAGTGGTGGCGGGCCGTTGGGGACCGCCCCCACTCAGCCTGTTTAACGGCTGTTGCGCCTCAGCGGGTGAATCGGAGCGTCACAAGCTGGAACGGCCGGAGCGTCAGTTTCGCGGAATCCAGGCCCGCCGTCACGCCCTGGCCCGCGATGGGACGCTCCAGCAGATCCACGGCATGGACGCCCTTCGTGTCGAAGTTGGCCGTCACCATTCCCTCGGACCGCTCCCCCAGGGACTCGTAGAGACGCACGATGACGTCACCGGAGCCGTCTTCCGCCAGCTTCACCGCCTCGACCACGATTCCCTGGTTGAACACCGTGAACAGGGGGCTGACGGCGTGGTCGCCCTTCACGATGCGCGGTGCAAGGTTGGTCCGGTAGCCCTCTTCCACGGCATCGGCGATGGCCGCCCCGGGCCTGATGGTCACCATGAGTTCGTGCCGGCCACGGTCCGCACCTGGATCCGGGTACTTGGGGGCGCGCAGCAGCGACGTGCGCACCGTGGTGGTGGTGCCGCCGTCGTCCCTCACGCTGCGGGTGACGTCGTGGCCGTAACTGGAGGCGTTGGACACCGCCACGCCATAGCCCGGCTCCGCCACGTGGATCCAGCGGTGGGCGCAGATTTCGAACTTCGCCGCCTCCCAGGACGTGTTGGTGTGGGTGGGCCGGAACACATGACCGAACTGGGTCTCCGACGCTGAGCGGTCCGCCCGGACGTCCAGCGGGAAGCCGATCTTGAGCAGCTTTTCCCGCTCCTGCCAGTCCACGGCGGTCAGGATGCTCAGTGATCCGGAGCCGGCCTCCAGCGATATCCGCTGGGTGATGGCTGACGATCCGGCCAGCCGTTCCACCACCACGACGGCGTCCCAGCCGCCCCGTTCCAGGGTCACCGAGCGCGCTTCGGTCAGTGAGGTGACGTTCCGGCGGTAGAACTCGTCAATGTCCCACGCGTCCCATTCGTTGGGCGTATCGCGGTGGAGTTCCAGATGGTTCCCGAACTGGCCCGGGGCAATCGCTTCGCGGCCGCTCGCGTGGTCGAGCAGCGAGGTCAGGAGTCCGTTGGCGTCCAGCACGGCCCTGATCATGCCGTTGTCCAGGATGTAGCCCCCGCCGGATTCGGTCACCGTCACCGGGTGGTCGCTCCGGACGGGTTCGGCGGCGGCCAGGGCGGGAACACCACTGCGTTCGTGCGGCGCTGCGTTGAGCAGGAACGCAGTGGTGCCTTCACCGAGCACGGCGCGCGCGGCGCCGGCGATGATGGCCTCAAGCGCATCCGCGACAGCCGCATAGTTCCGCTCGGCGTCCTGGTGGACCCACGCGATCGAACTCCCGGGCAGGATGTCATGGAACTGCTGGAGCAGGACCAGCTGCCACAGGCGTTTCAGTTCGGCCGCCGGGTAGGCGAACCCGCCCGCGGTGCGGACGGAGGCCGTGGCGCACCACAGTTCGGCTTCCCGGAGGAGGTGTTCGCTGCGGCGGTTGCCCAGTTTGGTTTTTGCCTGGCTGGTGTACGTTCCGCGGTGCAGTTCCAGGTACATCTCCCCCACCCACACGGGCAGGGACGTGTATTCAGCCTGCGCCTGCGTGAAGAAGTTGGCGGCAGTGCCGATCCGCACCTTCGGGGAGCCTTCGAGGTCGGCCGTGCGGTGGGCTGCGGCGATCATTTCCCGGGTTGGTCCGCCGCCGCCGTCGCCATAACCGAACGGGACCAGCGAGACAGTGCCACGGCCATGGTCCCGGTAGTTCCGTTCGGCGTGCGCCAGTTCGCGGCCGCTCAGTTCCGAGTTGTAGGTGTCAACGGGCGGGAAGTGGGTGAACAGCCGGGTGCCGTCGATCCCTTCCCAGTTGAAGGTGTGGTGCGGCATCCTGTTGACTTGGTTCCAGGAGATCTTCTGGGTCAGGAACCACTTGCTGCCGGCCGCCTTGACGATCTGGGGCAGCGCACCTGAGTATCCAAAGGAATCAGGCAGCCAGGCTTCCTGGCAATCCACGCCAAATTCATCCAGGAAGAACTTCTTCCCTTCGATAAACTGCCGGGCCATGGCCTCGCCGCCTGGCATGTTGGTGTCCGATTCCACCCACATGCCGCCCACCGGCACGAATTGGCCGGCCTTGACCTTCTCGCGGATACGGCCGAAGAGTTCAGGGTAGAACTCCTTCATCCAGGCCAGCTGCTGCGCGGACGAACAGGAGAAAACGAAGTCAGGAGACTCATCCATCAGGGCGACGACGTTGGAAAACGTGCGGGCACACTTGCGGATGGTTTCCCGGACCGGCCATAGCCAGGCGGAGTCGATGTGGGCGTGGCCCGTGGCAACCAGCTGATGGGCCGAGGCGTAGGCCGGGCGGGACAGCACATCGGCCAGGGCTGTACGGCCCGCCGCGGCGGTGCCGGGAACGTCGTCCGGATCCATGATGTCCAGCATCCGTTCCAGGGCGCGGAGGATCTCGTGCCGGCGCGGCAGTTCCATGGGGAGCTCGTGCATGAGGCCGCTCAGGGTCCAGACATCCTGCTGCAGCGCCCAGACGGTCTGGTTGAGTTCGGCGATCGCGATGGTGCCAAGCCGGTATTTGGGGTCCTGCCCGGCGGTCGCCTTGTCGCCGTAGGGCATGGCTGCGAAGGTCCAGCCCTGCGCGACGTCGGGATTGGCGGCGGCCTCGACGTAGAAGTCCACTGCCATGCCGCTGCCCAGGAGTTTCAGCGGTATGTACTGGTTCCGCGGTGAGATGGCCTTGATGATGGTTCCGTCCGGCCGCCACGCAATTCCCTCGCACTGGAAGCCGGGGGCCTCCAGGCTGAATCCGAGGTCCACGACGATCTCCACCGTGGTGTCAGGAGCAGTTCCCCATGAGTCCGGCACCTCGCCCTGCAGCCTCATCCATTTGGTGCTCCACGGGCGGCCCCACGGCGACTCGTGGTCCAGCGGGGTGAAGTCTTGGTGGAGGGCTTCCATGACGGAAACTGGCTCGTCCGGAACGTCCCAGCTGCTGAGGTTCAACGGGACGCTGCGGGTATACACCGCAGTGTCCACGCGTTCGCGCATGAAGCGGTCGAGACGGACTTCCGTGATGCGTCGGTCGTCGTGCAATGTGGTCCTCTTTAATGCCTGTGGCCTGGGAGCTGACAGCTGATCCGCGGTACGTGCCTGCCCGCTGGGTTCAGCTTATGCGCACACCCCGGAACTCGGCCGAAGGAGCGGATCGGCGCGTCCAATCGATGGATAAAATCTACTGCGCCCAGTCCGTTATTCCAAGCTCTTTGCCTATCCGGGCACCGGCGCGGGAGCCGTAATCCGGTGTTGTCCGGCATAGACATTGAGCGTGGTGCTCCTGCTGAATCCTGCCAGCGTCATGCCGCTGGCTTCCGCCAACTCCACGGCCAGGCTGGAAGGTGCACTGACAGCGGCCAGCACCGGGATGCCGGCGAGGGCAGCCTTCTGCACGAGTTCGAATGAGGCCCTCCCGGAGACCTGCAAGACCGTGCCCGCCAGCGGCAGCAGCCGTTCGCGCAGCGCCCAGCCAACCACTTTGTCCACGGCGTTGTGGCGCCCCACGTCCTCACGCAGGCACAACAGCTCAGTGCCGCCGTCGTCCGTGATCCGGAAGAGACCGGCGGCGTGGACACCTCCCGTAGCGTCGAAGACGGCCTGTGCTGCGCGGAGTTTGTCCGGCAGCCCGGACAGCGTCTGCACAGGGACAGTCAGCGGATCCGCTGCGGGGCTGAAATGCGACGACTTGCGGACGGCGTCGATGGAGTCGGTGCCGCAGATGCCGCACGAGCTTGAGGTGAAGATGTTCCGTCCCCTGTCGGGCAGGACGACGTCGGGCCGCAGCTGGGCTTCCACAACGTTGAAGGTCTGCACGCCGTTCTCGTCCTCGCCGGCGCAAAACCGCAGCGAGACGAGCTGCTCGGGGGCCCAGATGATGCCCTCGGACACCAGGAATCCGGCCACAAGGTCAAAATCGTCTCCGGGCGTCCGCATGGTTACGGTAAAGGGAAGGGACCCCAACCGTATTTCCAGCGGCTCCTCCACCGCCAGCACGTCTTCCCGGTGCCGCACGGGAAATTCACGGGACTGGGGGGAACCGTCCAGGACAAACCTGTGGATCTTGCGGCGTTGCGTCATGCGGGCCACGATGTGCTCCTAACAGTGCGGGATATGACCATCATTGCAAGCCCGGACCGCCTTCACCAGCGGGGACCGATTTAGCCCAGCAGGGCGCTCCAGTCCACGGGACCGTCCGAAGCCGCGGGCTTCCGGGAAGCCTTGCGTGGAGCAGTCTTGGGCTTCGCGGCCGCAGGTTCCGCCTGCTGGATCGGCGCACCCCAGGGCAAGGCGAAGGCGGGCACCGCCTCCCCCAGCTGAACGCCGTGCGGCGGAACCACCAGGACGCCGTCCGCCGCCGCAAGGCCGCGCATCATGCCGGGACCGGTGTGCTGGGCCGGGGATGCCATGCCGTACAGGAGCCTGAACGGCATCAGCCTCGTCCGTCCCGGATCCGGGTCGATCATCGTTCCGCAAGGCACTTCACGGATCGGCGGCAGTGTCCCGTGGCCCAACGCAGCCAACAGCGGCGCACCAACCGTGCAGAGCGCCATCATCGCGGCAAGGGGATTACCGGGCAGCCCAAGGATGAAGCGGCCGTCCGGCAGCTCGGCGAGGACCGCCGGGTGCCCGGGACGCATGGCGATGCCGTCGATCAGCAGGCGGCCGCCGAGTTCCGCGACAGCCCGGCGGAGGTGGTCCGTCCCGGAACGGCCGGTTCCGCCAGTGGTGATGACGACGTCGGCTGGCGCCTCTTCCGCGGCCGGCTCCCCTGTTTCCTGCCGGAGCACTGACCCGTCATCCGGCCCGGTGTCTTCCAGGGCGGCAAGCCATGCGTCATAGTTGTCGCCGATCTTCTCCTGCCCGGCGCTGATGCCACCAAGCATTTCAACCACAGCCCCAAGCTGCGGGCCGAAAGTATCACGGACCTTGCCCGGCGCGGGCAGGCCTGCGGTGACCACCTCCGATCCTGTCAGCAGGAGCTTCACCACGGGTTTCCCCTGGACCCGCAGGGCGTCGTGGCCGGCCAGCGCCGCAAGCGCAAGGTGGGCCGGGTTCAGGACCGTGCCGCTTTTGACCAGGATGTCCCCGGCGGCCGCCTCCTCGCCCGCCTTCCGGATGTGCTCGCCGTTCTTCGGTTCACCGGGCCGTGCGGCCCCGCCGAGGGCCAGGACCGGGAGCCCTTCGTCGTCCGTGGTTATCGTGCCGCTCTCGCTGCGAAGAACAGCCTTCGCCCCGGGCGGAATCAGGCCGCCGGTGACGATGGGGCTGGCCTGGTGGGGTGCGAGCCGATGTCCGGGGTCCGCCAGGATCCAGGGCCCCGTGCCATTGACTGCCCAGCCGTCCATGGCGGACGACGCGTAGTGCGGCATGTCCTGGAGCGCCGTAATATCGGCCGCGAGTGTTCGGCCCAGTGCGGTCCTGAGCGGCACCAACCCGGGCGGAATGGGAGTTGCGCAATCGAAGGACGCCTGCCGGGCCTCCTGCCAGGTGTGTGCCAAATGGCTGTGCCCGGTATCGGCGGACCCGGCTGCCGCGGCAGCGGCGTCCCCCGCTCCGGGTTCGGCGGAGGACCCCCGGGCCCCTCCGCCAGGGCGTGGTTCTGCTGAATCTTCGGTTTCGCCGCGTTCGGGCACGTCGCTGGCGGCGTCACCGCCGTCCGGCGGCGCAGCCGTCATGCGCCGGTGTTCCCAGTGCTGACCGACGGTCCGGGCGCAGCGTCGGTCCGCACCGCACCGGAGCCGACCGGATCAGCCGGGCCAGCTGTGGAATCGGCCGCTGCGTAATCCATTGCCAGCGCCCGTGCCACTCCCAGGGCCGCCTGCATTGAGACCGCGTCCGGCGCCTGCCCCGAGCCCGACGCCATACCCGCCGCGAAGCCAGCGATGAAAGTGGTCAGCGGCGCCGCCGGCCGCACCACCGAATGGGCCGCGACGCCGGCCAGCGCAAGCACTTCATTGACGTCCACCTCGACGTCCTCCAGCTCGAAGGCTTGCAGCAGGGCCCGGCACCAGTCCTCCAGCGTTTCGTCCTGGCTTTTCACTGTTGCCTCCAAACTCAAATTCAGTTGCGGTGCCACTGCACGGTCTCCCACCATCGGTGGATCATGACCCCTGGCGGGACACCCCTAACGCGGTGGCATCGTCCCACGTGTCCACGTCATCCGTGGCGCCGGCAGGGACAGTGACAGCCCGCACGTCAAGCCTAGCAAGGAGGGAGAAGACTGATGCCCCTGTGAGCCCCCCGCCCTTCTCCATTTCGTCCACCGCACGTTCTAGCGCAGCTGTGCCATAAAAGCCGGCAAGCGGCTGTTTGCGTCCATCCGGAGAAACGGCCATGATTCCCTCGGATTCGGTGACATCCCGGCTTTCATTGGCAAGGGCGGCCCGCAGGGCGGCCACGGCCTGGTCCGCTTTGGGCATGTCGCAGGCCAGGATCAGCGTCAACGCTGCCCGGAGGGGGCCTCGCGAGCGGTCAAGGGACGCCAAACCTGCAGCGATCGCCGCAGCAGGTCCCGCGAACACCGGCTCCTCGCGGCATGTCAGAACGCCGGGTGGCAACGCGCCCGGGTCAGGTCCAACCACTACCGTGGCGCCCGCACCGGCGGATGCTGCCAGCGACAGCGCCAGGAGGGTGGCGCCGTCGTACACGAGCTGGGACTTGGGCACGCCGCCCAGGCGCGAGGACCGCCCGCCGGCCAGAATCAAGGCATCAAACTCCACATGGCAAGCCTAGCCCCGGACCCGTGGCCCGGCGCAGACGTGACGCCTCAGGCGGCGGATTCGGGCAGGAGGAACGGGTCCCACGCTGGCGTGGGCTTCTCCAGCTCCTTGATCTGCCAGATGGTGCCGTGCGGAGGCGCCGGTACGAACCGGAGCTTCCAGCCCATCTCGGCCGGCGTGTGGTCACCCTTAACGTTGTTGCACCGCAGGCAGGCGGCCACCAGGTTTTCCCAGGAGTCCGCACCGCCCCGCGATTTCGGGTGGATGTGATCAATGGTGTGTGCTGCCTTACCGCAATAGGCGCAGCGGTGTCCGTCACGGCGCAGCACGCCCCGGCGGCTCACAGCCGTGATTGTGTTGTACCGGGGCCGGATGTAGCGGTTCAGGAGAATCACGGACGGGCGGCCCAGGATCTCCTGCGGCCCAACGACAGGATCGTCGCCTTCGGCCACCACGCTTGCTTTTCCGGTCAGCACAAGAACCAGCGCCCGGCGGAAGGTCACAACCGCCAGCGGTTCATATCCAGCATTAAGAACGAGAGTGCGCATGCACATACCTCTTCACGGCCGCACCCGTCAGGGGCTCGAGGGCCGGCTGCCCTCTGCTTGTCCGGGCTATGGATCGACAACACAAGAGTAAACACTCAAGTGCCCGATCACCGAATCGTGCCTTTACCACACGCTGCGTGTCGGTAAAAATTCACCTGCCGGAAACGCAGAAGAACCCCTGCCAATGGCAGGGGTTCTTCTGGAAATCGCTAACCGGAGGCTTTAGCCGCCAACGCGGATGAAGACCGGGCCGGAGCCGACGTTGACGCTGAACAGGGACGTGGTTCCACCGTTCCAGCCACCGTGCACGGCCTGGCCGTTACCGACGTATACAGCGATGTGGGCCATGCCCATGCCACCGTTTTCGTAGTAGGCGAGGTCGCCCGGCTGTGCCTCGGCTGCACTCACGGTGCGGCCCAGGGACAGGTAACCTGCCGGCCAGCCGTGGTAGTTGATGCCCACAGCAGCAAGCGCGTTCGTGGCCAGGGCGGTGCAGTCCTGGGAAACACCGAGCTGGGCGTAAGCGGCTGCTGCAATGGAGGCACCGTTTCCGCTGGCAGCGGCGGGAGCTGCGGGGGCCGCCGGGGCGGACACGGTTGCCGCAACGGCTGCGGGAGCGGCCTCGGGAGCAGCTTCCTGAACCTCGACGACCGGCTTCGGAGCCTCAACGACCGGAGCCGGGGAGGTGGAAACAGCCGGCTTCTCGAAGGCGATGGCGATGCTGGAAGCGGCCGAGATGTTGGCCGGAGCGGAAGACTGAACTTCCAGGGTGGAAGCGGAGGTTGCTTCGCGCTGAACGTTGGTGTCGGCAGCGTTGGCTGCGATACCGCTCGTCAGGACCAGACCGGAAGCAGCAGCGATAACCGCAGCCTGACGGCCCATGCCACCGGCGTTGTCGCCGACGGCCTTGGCAATGACAGCAAGCGAGTTGGTTTTGGTAACCTCGGCGCGGTGCCGTGCGATGGCACGAGTAGTCATTATTTCTCTCTTTCGTTTTCCTCAGACTGCGTGGCAGGCCGCGGTTTTTGGACGCTCCGGCATCTTGGGGGTAAGCCGGAACGGCCCGAACGGGTTTTTAGCGAAGTACGCGCGCTTCAGCGAAGGGAAGCGCGTGTTTTAGCGAAGCGTGTAGTACGCAGACGTGCCCGTGGCGGACACGGCGTGCAGGATGGTGCCCTGCGACGGGTTCAGCGCGCTGATCATCATGCCGTTGCCGACGTAGATGCCAACGTGGGCGCCGCCGTTTTGCATGACCAGGTCGCCCGGCGCCGGGGTGGCGGTAGGCGTCATGGCGTTCCATGCGTTGGTGCGGGGGATGCTGATGCCGGCCTGGGCGTAGACCCACTGGGTGAAGCCTGAGCAGTCCCAGCCGCTGGGGGTGGTGCCGCCCCAGACGTAGGCACTGCCGATCCCGGTGTAGGCGATCGCGGCGAGGCCCGATGCGGCAGCGGAGGAAACGGCGTCGGCGAGCTTGCCGGCCTTCGCTTCTCCGTCAGCCTCAGTTGAATCTGAACCGGTCGACTGAGCCCGTACGGTTTCAACCTTGGGCGCTGCCTTCGTGGTCACTGCCGGACGCTCGAAGGAAATAGTCGCTGTCGGTTCCGCGGTAACGGCCAGCTGGGCCGACTGTGAGCCGGACTCCGTGGAAGCGGACACTCCCAGGTTGGTATCTGCGGCGTTTGCCGGCATACCAACGCTGAGGATCAGTCCGGACGCGGCTGCGATGACAGCCGCCTGACGACCTACGGTCCCGGCGTTGGCAGTAACAGCCCTGGACACAGAGTTCAACGGGTTCGTACGAACCGTTTGCGCACGGTGGCGCGCAGAATTGTGACGTGTAGACACGAAGGTAGCCTCTCCCAATGCCTACGAGGTGAGCTGTCGGATTCGGATGGGAGTCACCCGGCCACTCGGCTTCCTGAGAAGCTTTGCGACTTAACCCCAAGGTCTTCTTGCGAAGACCAAAATTGGTTCCCCCGCCTCTGCCAGACGATGTAATGCGAACGGACCTTGAGCGGTGGCAGAGTTAGGCAATCCACTCAAGAGCGCCAACTTCGGAAAAGTTGGCGTGCTTTAGACGGTACAGGAATTCCCGGTCAATGTCACATTCAGGTCACGGCATGTCACAGGAATCCGAGAGTGTTCCATCGGCTTGGATCAGAGCCAGCCGGTGGGGTCGACGACTTCGCCGTTGACCATCACTTCAAAATGGAGGTGGCAGCCGGTGGAGGCGCCGGTGGTCCCGCTGAGGGCCACAACGTCGCCACGGCTGACCTTCTGGCCTACCTGGACGTTGGACGAGGACAAGTGGTTGTACGTGGTCTCCAGGCCGTTGCCATGGTCAATCACCACGCGGTTTCCGCCGCCGTAGGGGTGCCACCCGGAGAACGTCACCGTTCCGCTGGCCGCGGCCATAACGCTTGTGCCGCACTGGGCCGCATAGTCCTGCCCGCGGTGGAATTCGCCGGTGCCGCCGGTGATCGGGCTGACCCGAAAGCCGAAGGGGGATGCGGAAACCATCTGCGCCAGCGGTGCCCCGAGGCTTCCGGTGGACGCTGCACGGGTAATGGTGCCGGCGGACTGCGCGCTCAGCAGCTGCTTGAGCTTGCCGTCGGGATCGCCCTTGGTGGCGATATAGGTCCGGTTGAAGTCGATTTTGGCGCCTGCAGCCGCGGAAACCTCAGGCTGCGCCGCTACGGATGCGGCGGCCGCTGACGTGTTTCCTGTGTCCGCGGTGCTCATCATGGGTCCGGTTGACGGGACGGTCACAGTGAGGACCAGCCCTGTGGCGGCCAAGGCAATGCCGGCCTTCTGACCCACACCGCTGGCGGAAGCGAACTCCGTGACCTGGCTGAACAGGCTCCGGCGCCGGCGCGCATCACGATGTGCATCGCGTGGCCTGACCGTCATAACGGCTTCGGCCACGGGGTACTCCGAAGCGGGACCAGTCGCCCTGCGGCGGCCCCTGACGGTCTGCGTGGTCAAGAATTATCCTCTCTGGATAGCCTGCGGAGTTAGCTGTCGGATTCGGGTCAGAGAGATCAAAGACCCGGTCCGCCAATGCAAGGCATCCGGCACAGGGGTATCCCTAAGGATTCCTTCGTCGGAGATGACTTGCCGCTGACGGACTTCACCCCAAGGCCGTCTTTCAACGGCCGGTTGTGGTTCCCCCGCCTCTGCCAGGAGGTGATTCGTACGCTGATCCGCTGGCAGAGCTCGGCTTCGGATCAGGTAACGCTTTAGTATCGGCGCTAGTCCCCAACTATAGGCGATTAATCAGCGCGGTAATAATTCCGTTATCTACGTCTCAGTGAGTTGTAGGTGGTCCTATGATGCGTGCGGTTAGCTGACGGTAACAAACACGTGGGCCGCAACTTCCGGCGGGAGCTCGAGGGCGCCTTCGATTTCAGGCACGCGCACCGAGATGTACTCCCCTACCCGCTCCAGCGCGAGCGTCGCCCCCGGCCGGATTCCGCCTTCATCCAGCTGGACCAGCAGCTCCGGTTCAACCTGGATGGGTTCGGCCAGGCGGCTGACCGTAATGCGCGAGTCGGCCCCGTACCCGGTCATGGCGTCGAGCAGGTTCACCACACCGTCGGTGAACAAGGGGGCAGGCTGGCCGCCAAGCGCCGCCAGGCCGGGAATGGGATTGCCGTAGGGGGAAACGGTGGGGTGGTTCAGGAGTTCGAAGATACGCCGTTCAACGCGCTCGCTCATGACATGTTCCCAGCGGCAGGCTTCGTCGTGGACATACGCCCAGTCAAGGCCGATGACGTCAGCCAGGAGCCGCTCCGCGAGCCTGTGCTTGCGCATGACTTCGGTGGCCCGTTTCCGGCCGGTTTCGGTGAGCTCAAGGTGCCGGTCGCCGGAAACAACCACCAGCCCGTCGCGCTCCATCCGGCCGATGGTCTGCGAAACGGTGGGCCCTGAGTGGCGCAGCCGTTCGGCAATCCGGGCGCGGAGAGCCACGATGTTCTCTTCCTCAAGCTCCAAGATTGTCCGAAGATACATCTCCGTGGTGTCGATCAGATCCGTCATCCAGCTCAGCTCCTCGAGCACAGTCCTTGCGTCAGTCCCACCGTACCGCGCGGAGGCGTTCTCCGTCGGTCTCGTCAAGTGGATCTGCATCCACCGATCAGCCTTGGGAACAGCCCTCCCCGGGGATCAGCCCGGCCGGCGTCGCGGCCCGCTGTACGTCAAGGTCAAGCCTAGCCTATTTTGAATTACTCCGGATAATCCGCCGCCGTACAGCCGGCGCAACGGAAGTCCGCCGACCGCCGGGATGTCTCAGTGACTGGACTATGACGGGTGCCGTTCCGTCCCCCGCAGGCACGTCAGGCAGAATATAGGGGATTCCCCCGGCAGGAACCCGTGTACTGCCGGGCCTCTCCCACGTCCACGCCGAAAAAATTGGAGCCATCGTGAGCGACACCAGCATCACTATCCCCGCCAACCTCCTGCCCAAGGACGGACGGTTCGGCGCCGGGCCTTCAAAGGTCCGCCCGGAGCAGATCGAGGCCCTGTCCGCCGCGTCTGCCACGTTGCTGGGTACCTCCCACCGCCAGGCCCCGGTGAAGAACCTCGTGGGATCGGTCCGCACCGGCCTCAGCGAATTTTTCCGCGCGCCGGAGGGCTACGAGGTTGTTCTTGGCGTGGGTGGCTCCACTGCGTTCTGGGACATCGCGGCGTTCGGCCTGGTGGACAGCAAGGCACAGCACCTTTCCTTCGGCGAGTTCGGCTCCAAGTTCGCCTCCGCCACGAACAAGGCTCCGTTCCTGGACGCCTCCTCCATCCTCAAGGCCGAGCCCGGCACGCGGCCCACGGCCCAGGCAGAAGCGGGCGTGGACGTGTATGCCTGGCCGCAGAACGAGACGTCCACAGGTGTGGCTGCCCCGGTCAAGCGGGTTGCCGGTGCGGATGAGGGATCGCTGGTGCTGGTGGATGCCACGTCCGCCGCAGGCGGCCTGGACGTGGATGTCTCAGAAGCCGACGTTTACTACTTTGCGCCGCAGAAAAACTTCGCCTCCGACGGCGGCCTGTGGCTGGGTCTCTTCTCCCCCGCCGCGCTGGAGCGCGCAGCGAGGATCAAGGAAAGCGGCCGGTGGATCCCGGACTTCCTTGACCTGCAGACCGCCGTTGACAACTCCCGCCTGAACCAGACGTACAACACCCCCGCGCTGGCTACGCTGGTGACGCTGGACGCGCAGGTGCAGTGGCTGAACGCCAGCGGCGGCCTCGATTTTGCCGCTGCCCGCACTGCGGACTCAGCCGGACGCATCTACTCGTGGGCCGAGGCCTCCGAGTACGCCACGCCGTTTGTCACCAAGGCCGAAGACCGCTCAAACGTGATCGCCACGATCGATTTCGACGATTCGATTGATGCCGCGGCCATCGCCAAGGTCCTCCGCGCCAACGGGATTGTGGACACGGAGCCTTACCGCAAGCTGGGGCGCAACCAGCTGCGCATCGCCACCTTCGTTGCGATCGAGCCGGACGACGTCTCCGCCCTCCTGTCCAGCATCGACTACGTAGTGGGCGAACTGCGGAAGTAACGCATCAGCTGACGCTGACCCCGTTAGCGTTCGACGGCGTCGTCCGGGTTTTGCTCCCGGACGGCGCCTTCTTCTTTGCCTTCTTGTCTTTCCGCTTCACCGGTGTGGCCGGACGCGCCGGATACCAGTCGGAAATACCGCATCCCCCGGGCACGTCGGTTGAAGCCCAGCCTCAGCTGCTTTGCCCGGATGATCCACACCATTCCGATCAGTGCGGCCAGCAGCCCGGAAACCGCAGCCACGGACATGGACCAGCGCGGCCCTGCAACGTTGGCCACCCAGCCGACCAGGGGCGCCCCAATGGGGGTTCCGCCCATGAAGATGGCCATGTAGAGGGCCATCACCCGGCCGCGCATGACCGGGTCCGTGGTGGTCTGCACGTAGCCGTTTGCGCTGGTCATCATCGTGATGGCACAGAGGCCCACCGGCACCAGGGCCACGCCGAACCAGAAGTAGCTGGGTGCCAGGGCCGCCAGCCCTGACGTGACGCCGAACGCGCCGGCTGCCCCGAAAATGATCCGCAGCCGTGGCTTGCTTCGCCCGGCGGACAGCAGCGCGCCGGCCACGGAGCCGATGGCCATGATGGAGTTCATCAGCCCGAAGGCACCGGCGTCCAAACCGAACTCCGTACCCACCATGGCCGCGATGAACAGGACAAAGTTCAGGCCGAGGGTGCCCACAATGAAGACGGCCACGAGGACCACCACGATGTCCGGGCGGAACCGCACGTAACGAAGTCCTTCACGGATCCTCCCCTTGCCGGGAGCTGCGCGGGGAAGGAGGCGCAGGGATGAAGCGGGAATCTTCCACAGGCTGAACAGGAGTGCCAGGAACGTGGTGGTGTTGATCAGGAACACCCATCCCGGTCCGACGGCCACCGTCAGCACACCGGCCACCGCGGGTCCGATCATCCTGGCGACGTTGAAGGAGGCGCTGTTGAGTGCCACCGCGTTGGGCAGGTAGTCGTCCCGCACCAGCTCGGAGACGAAGGTCTGCCGCACCGGTGCGTCCAGGGCGGACACAAGGCCCAGGAGCAGGGCAAAAGCGTAGACATGCCACAGCTGCCCGGCACCGAGGACCACCAGCAGGCCCAGCCCGGTGCTCAGCAACGCCATGGTGGACTGGGTCAGCACAAGGAGGTGCCGCCGGTTGAAGCGGTCCGCCACCAGGCCGGCCACGGGCGCCAGGAAGAGCTGCGGCCCCAGCTGCAGGGCCATGGTGATGCCCATGGCCCCCGCGTCATGGTCTGTCAGATGGTCAAAAACCAGCCAGTCCTGGGCGGTGCGCTGCATCCAGGTCCCGATATTGGATATCAGGGCACCAACGAACCAGAGCCGGTAGTTGAGGATATGCAGGGACTTGAAGGTGGACATCATCGCCGGCCTCCGTGTTGCCTGGTCCCCGCTATTTCAGCTGGCTAGTCAGCCTCGCGGAGCGATTGGCCGGCGTCTGATTCCGGGTGGCCGGCGTCGTGGCGGTCGTCGGATTCCTCTTCCGCGCCGCTGTCGGAAACGGTTGCCTCGTCGTCGTCGTCGAAAACGGTTGCCTCGCCCATCAGGTCCGGGGCAGCATCGTCTGCGGCGGCGTCGTCCGCAGCGTCCACGGCGATCCCGTCGACGGCTGCGCCGGCGTCCGCAGTTTCGGCGTCCGCAATTTCATCGTCCTGGGCATCCTCGGGGCGAACCCGTTCTGCCCACGGCACCCATTCCGGCGCAAGGATTGAATCCTCCGAGGGCAGCAGGCCGAGTTCGTTCACCGTGATGACCTTGGAACGTGAGTTGCGTGTGAGCACCGCGTACCACTGCCACCCCTGGTACCCGGCCAGCAGGGACTCAAAGAGATGTGTGACAACACGGTCCCCCTCGGTCTTTGCACCCAGGTGCCGTCCGATCTGCGAGGCCGGGGCGATGCCTTCAACCGCAGTCCGGGCGAAGTCGGCGGCTGCAGCAAGCACGGCATCCGGCTTGCCGGTGCGCCATACGGGGACGCCGGCACGGGGCCTTGCGGCCGGTTTGGGGGCGCCCTGATCAGGTTCGGAAGTCATACGGATGCCTAAGCGTCCAGCTCGTCGGCAACCTTACGGAGGGCGGCGGCAATCGCCTTGGCCTTGTTGCCTTCCGGGTACTTTCCGGCGGACAGCGTTCCGGACAGGTTGTCCAGCACGGTCACCAGATCCTGGACCAGGGGGGCCAGGTCCTTGGCGCTGGGACGCTTTGCCTTGGCGATGGACGGCGTCTTGTCCAGCACGCGCAACCCGAGCGCCTGCGCTCCCTTGCGTCCGTCAGCCACGCCAAACTCCACCCGGGTGCCGGCCTTGAGCTCCGTTACGCCCTCGGGCAGGGCGGATTTGGGCAGGAAGACTTCCTGGCCGTCCTCGCCCGCGAGGAATCCGAAGCCTTTTTCCTTGTCATACCACTTGACCTTGCCGGTAGGCACGTAATCAACCTTCTTCGTTCTGGACTTCCTGTGACACGGCCGGCGGCCACCGCATCCGCATTGTTATGCGGGTTCAGGGTATGACTGCCTGGACCATGTTGGTCTGTATCTTCAAGGTTATCCTGCCGGGACCCGGTTTCCCGCTTTGCGGCACGGGCACAGCCGGGCTGTTAGCGTTACTTCCATGACACCCTCCCGCTACCGGCGGCCACTGATGATAGCTGCGGCGGTCATTGCCGTTTTTTCCCTGGCCGCCGTGGGCGCCGTCATGGCCATTGCCTTTGCCGGCAGCGCAGCCCCGGTGTGGGTGACGTCCTTTGCCTTGTACGGCCTGCCGCTGGCATTCCTCCTGATGATTATCCTGGTGATCGACGGCGTTGCCGCCCGGCGCCGGGCAGGAAAGTCCGGCGGGCGGTAACGTTGAACTGATGTCCCTTATTCGCGCGCTCAGCAAGGAACTGGAGGCACGCAGCGATGACTCGTTGCGGGCCTTGTTCTCCGCGCGGCCGGACCTCATCTCACCGAACGTTCCGGACTTCCCGGCCCTGGCAGCCCGGGCCAGCGCGCGCGTCAGTGTGCAACGGGCGCTGGAGCGGCTGAACCGGCCGCAGATGCAGGTCCTGGAGACCCTTCACCTTTGCACCAACACGGACACTGCCCACAGCGCTTCTGCTGCGGGGCTGAAGAAACTGGTCCATGGCGCGTCGCTTTCCGCCATTGAACGGATCCTGCATTCCCTTGAGGAACTGGCCCTGGTGCACCGTGCCGATCCTCCGCACGGCGTCGCACTGCCTGCCGGTCCCCGCCAGCGGTTCTATCTTCCCGTGGGAAGCCTTCGGGACGTCGTGGGAATCTATCCGGCCGGGCTGGGCCGCAGCTACACCGAGCTGGTCCGGCTGCAGCCGGCCTTCGCCCAGCGCGTGGTGCAACTCGTGGCCGAGCTGCACCACAGCGGTGCCGCTATCCATCCCGCAACAACGCCCATGGAAGCCGCCCTGTCGCTGCAGCACTGGACGGCCACCCCGGAGGCGCTGAACCGGATCCTCGCCACGGCCCCGGAGCGGACCACCGGGCTCCTGGCACGCTTCGGGAACTGGGCCATGGGCGCGGTCCCCCAGGCGCAACGGCGCGCTTCAGTCCTTAACGAAGGTTCCGACGTCGGCCCGGTGGATTGGCTCCTGGCCAGGGGCCTCCTGGTGCCGCTGGACGCCGCGCACGTGGAGTTGCCGCACAGCGTGGGCATCTCGCTCCGCGGCGGCGCCGTGATCGAGGATTTCACCCTGACTCCCCCTGTCCCCCGGCTTGGACAGACCACGGCAGCACTACGGCGCAATGCCGCCTTGGGCGCCATCGCGGAAACCCTCCGGCTGACAGGCGACCTCCTGTACTGCGTGCGCGAGCAGCCGCTCGTGACATTGCGGAGCGGCGGCGTCGGGGTGCGCGAGATGAAGCGGCTGGCCGACGCGCTCCGGATCGAACTGCACGACGCCGGCCTGCTGGTGGAGCTCTGCGCCCTCGCCGGGCTCGTCCGGCTTGACGTTGACAGCTCCGCCTGGGTCCAGCCGGAGCAGCTGGAGTGGCTTACGCTGCCGCGGCAGGAGCAGTGGCTGTGGCTGGTCAACGCCTGGCTGGCCAGCGAGCGCGCCCCGTCGCTGGTGGGGCAGCCCATCACCGGCCCCGGCGCGGGCCCTGCCCCGCATCGTGCAGCGGCTGGCACCACCATCAACGCACTGTCCGCTGAAGCCCAGCGGCCCGACGCCCCGGTGGTCCGGAAGCGGATTCTGGAGATCCTGAACGAACTTACGCTTGAGGCGGCCGAGGCGGACGGCAAGGCCCCGGTGCTTGACGCCGCGGCGGTGCTGCAACGGGCGGAGTGGACCCAGCCCCGCATGGCCAGGCGATTTAGTTCGCTGATCCGCGGTGTCCTCGCCGAAGCCGAAATGCTCGGCCTCATCGGGTCGGGTGCGCTCAGCCAGCTGGGCTCGGCCATAGCCGCCGAGCGTCCGGATGAGGCTTTGGACATCCTGGGAGAGCATCTGCCGGCCGCACTCAACCACGTCCTGCTGCAGGCCGACCTTACCGCTGTGGCGCCGGGATACCTGGCACCTGAGCTGAGCGAAAAGCTCCTTATGATGGCCGACGCCGAGGGCCAGGGCCCGGCCACCATCTACCGCTTCTCCGTGGCCTCGATCCGTCGCGCCCTCGACGCCGGCCACGATGCCGCCAGTTTGTTGGGCTTCCTGCGCGAGCATTCGGCCACCGCGGTGCCGCAGCCGCTTGAGTACCTCGTGGAGGACACGGCGGCGCGTCACGGCAGGCTCCGTGTGGGCGGCGCCTCCAGTTTTATCCAGAGCGACGATGAGGACGCCCTGCTGGAGCTAGTCAAGGAATCCAGCGCGTCCGGGCTGGGGCTGGTACGCATCGCGCCCACAGTCCTCATATCCCGCGCAGGGCCCAAGGAAACCGCCCAGGTATTGCGCGCCCTGGGACTGTCACCGGCCGTCGAGGAACCGGAATCAGCGCTGGTCCGGCTGCGCCGCACCACTGCCGTTCCGGGCAGCGGGCGCCCGGTGTACAGCGCGCCGCGGACGGCGCCTCCGGAGGCCGACGTCGACGCCCAGCTGGTGATTCTCCGCAGCCACAAGGGCCCCCACAGCGGGAACGGCAACGGGAGCCACCGCCCGTCGGCGGGTTCAACTGGTGAGGAAGCAACGCAGCTCGGGCTCGAAACCCTGCAGAAGGCCATCCGGCTCCGGCAGTCCGTGGTGATGAACGTTGTGGACAGCCAGGGGAATTCCAGCCGCGAAACGGTTGTTCCGGTTTCTGTGAGCGGAGGACGGGTCAGGGTGTTCGACCCCGCCCGCGAAACCGAGCGGGTGCTCTCCATCCACCGGATCATCGATATTGAGGCGGAAGAGGAATTCCAGCAGTGACCAGCATCCACCCGACCGGGAGCCTTCGGGCGTTGGCGCCGTGAACGACGGCCCCCTGATTGTCCAAAGCGACAAAACCATCCTGCTCGAAGTGGACCATGAGCAGGCAACGGAGGCCAGGCACGCCATCGCCGCCTTCGCCGAGCTTGAGCGCGCGCCGGAGCACGTGCACAGCTACCGCCTCACTCCCCTGGGCCTGTGGAATGCCCGCGCGGCAGGGCTGGACGCTGAACGGGTGCTGGACACCCTCCTCAAGTATTCACGTTTTCCCGTCCCGCATTCCCTGCTCATCGACATCGAAGAAACCATGTCCCGGTACGGAAGGCTGCGGTTGGAAAAGGATCCGCAGCACGGGCTGGTGATGCGGACCAACGATTACCCCGTGCTCGAGGAAGTCTGCCGTGCCAAGAAGATCCAGCCCCTGCTGGGCCCGCGCATCGACGGCGAAACCGTGGTGGTCCATTCCTCGCAGCGGGGGCAGCTAAAGCAGTTGCTCCTCAAGATCGGCTGGCCCGCAGAGGACCTGGCCGGCTACGTGGACGGCACGCCCCACCCCATCATGCTCAATGAAACCGGCTGGAAGCTCCGGCCGTACCAGAAGCTGGCCACGGAGAACTTCTGGGCTGGCGGCAGCGGAGTGGTGGTGCTCCCCTGCGGCGCTGGCAAAACGCTGGTGGGCGCAGCGGCCATGGCCATCAGTTCCACCACGGTGTTGATCCTCGTGACCAACACCGTGTCCGCCCGGCAATGGAAGGACGAGCTCATCAAGCGGACGTCGCTGACGGCGGACGAAATCGGCGAGTACTCCGGCTCGGTCAAGGAAGTCCGCCCGGTCACGATTGCGACGTACCAGGTCCTCACGACGAAACGCGGCGGGCTCTATCCCCACCTGGAGCTGGTGGACGGCCACGACTGGGGCCTGATCATCTACGACGAGGTCCACCTGCTGCCGGCACCCATCTTCCGGATGACAGCGGACCTGCAGGCCCGACGGCGGCTCGGCCTGACGGCCACGCTGGTGCGCGAGGACGGCCGCGAAGGCGAAGTCTTCAGCCTGATCGGCCCCAAGCGCTACGACGCCCCGTGGAAGGACATCGAGGCCCAGGGCTACATCGCGCCGGCGGACTGCGTGGAAGTCAGGGTGGACCTGCCGCACGACGAACGTGTTGCGTACGCCATGGCCGAGGACGCCGACAAATACAGGCTGTGCGCCACCTCCGAAACCAAGTCCGATGTGGTGGAACAACTGGTGGCACAGCACCGGGGCGAGCAGCTGCTGGTGATCGGCCAGTACATTGACCAGCTGGACGAACTGGGCGAACGGCTGCAGGCCCCGGTCATCAAAGGCGACACGTCCGTGAAGGAACGCCAGAAGCTGTTCGACGCGTTCCGGGCGGGCGAGGTGCAGACCCTGGTGGTTTCCAAGGTGGCCAACTTTTCCATTGACCTCCCCGAAGCCTCCGTCGCCATCCAGGTGTCCGGCTCCTTCGGTTCCCGGCAGGAGGAAGCCCAGCGCCTGGGCCGCCTGCTGCGCCCCAAACAGGACGGCCGCGCGGCGCGGTTCTATTCACTGGTGGCACGGGACACGCTCGACCAGGACTTCGCAGCGAAGCGCCAGCGCTTCCTGGCGGAGCAGGGCTATGCCTACCGGATCATGGATGCCAAGGACGTGGGACGGAATCCCACAGCCACCTGAGCGGACCTCCCAAGGCCGGGCCCATGGGACACACAACATTCATTCAGAAAACTCCCAGATTCTGGGAGCATCATGGGAGGTATGAAAAAGAACGGTCCCGAAGCCAAGCTGCTCGTCGTCGATGATGAACCAAACATCCGCGAGTTGCTCTC
Organism: Arthrobacter sp. P4_H3; assembly: GCF_056400885.1. NCBI lineage: Bacteria > Bacillati > Actinomycetota > Actinomycetes > Micrococcales > Micrococcaceae > Arthrobacter > Arthrobacter sp. P4_H3. The sequence continues at coordinate 14,859 of NZ_JBFUKK010000008.1, read as the reverse complement.
CACGTCGCTGAGGTTCGCCGGCTTCGAGGTCGTCTCGGCCGGCAACGGACGCGATGCCCTCGCCGCCGCCGAGCTCCACTCCCCCGATCTTGCGGTCCTTGACGTCATGCTGCCCGATATGGACGGCTTCACGGTGACCCGCCGGCTGCGTGCCGCCGGCAAGCACTTCCCCGTCCTCTTCCTCACCGCCAAGGATGACACCGAAGACAAAGTCACCGGCCTCACCGTCGGCGGCGACGACTATGTCACCAAACCCTTCAGCCTGGACGAGGTGGTGGCCCGGATCCGCGCCGTACTGCGGCGCACCCAGCCCATGATTGACGACGATGCCGTGATCCGGGTGGACGACCTGGAGCTCGACGACGACGCCCACGAGGTGCGGCGCGGCGGGACTGTCATTGAGCTCTCGCCCACCGAGTTCAAGCTCCTGCGCTACCTCATGCTGAACCCGAACCGGGTCCTGTCCAAGTCCCAAATCCTGGACCACGTCTGGGAATACGACTTCAACGGCGACGCCTCGATCGTGGAGTCCTACATCTCCTACCTGCGCCGCAAGGTTGACATCGATCCCGATGCCCCCGCCCTCATCCAGACCAAGCGCGGGGTGGGCTACGTACTGCGGACAGCCGAGAAGCGCTGACCTTGCTGCACCGTTGGAAGTCGGCCTCACTGCGTTCCCAGCTGGTGGCCATCATGATGGCGCTGATGCTGGTGGCACTCGCTGTGACCGGTTCCGGCACGCTCACGCTCCTGCACAGCTACCTGCAGGGGCAGGTGGACGACAAGCTAAAGGTCGCCGTCAATTCCGTTAAGCAGCAGCAATCCTTCAGCCAGTTGCAGGAACAGAACCCGAATATCCCCACGGACTACTCCCTCATGCTCCTGCGCCCGGACCAGGACCCCTTCCCGTTCGGCGGCAGCAAGGACTCCCACCCGGACATCGCCAGCCTTTCCCCGGCGGATGCCAAGAGGCTCGATCTGGACCCGTTCCAGGTCCGCGGGACCGACGGGCGCAACTGGCGCGTCGTGGCGCTGAACGTGCTGGACGGTAACCAGCGCAACGCCGTCGTGATTATCGGGCTGCCGCTGGCTCCCGTGGACTCCGTCGTGGAACACGCTGCGCTGGTGGTGATCGGGGTGGGCTTCCTGACGCTGGTTCTTGCCTTCTTCATTGCCACCTGGACGGTGTCCAGGTCCTTCCGCCCGTTGACGCGGGTCGAAAAGACAGCAGCAGCCATCGCTGCGGGTGACCTGTCGCGCCGCGTCGATGTGGAGAATCCCGCCACGGAAGTGGGCCGGCTGGGCGGCTCGCTCAACGCGATGCTCAGCCACATTGAGTCCGCCTTCGCAGCCAGGATGGCCTCGGAGGAGCGGATGCGCCGCTTTGCCGCTGACGCTTCGCATGAGCTTCGCACTCCCCTCGTGACGATCCGGGGGTTCTCCGAGCTCTACCGCCAGGGTGCCCTGACCAAGGAGGAGGACGTGGCCACCGCGATGGGGCGGATCGAGAGCGAGGCCAAACGGATGGGCTCCATGGTGGAGGACCTGCTGCTCCTGGCCCGGCTGGACGAGCAGCGCCCCCTGCAGCAAAAGCCCGTGGACCTGCTGCTCCTGGCCAACGACGCCGTGGTGGACACCCAGGCCAGCGACCGGGACCGGAACATATCACTGACCGGCCTCGACGGCGGGCCACCGTCTCCGGCGCCGGTGCTGGGCGATGAGGCGAAACTCCGCCAGGTGGTGGGAAACCTGGTGGGCAACGCCCTGCGCTACACCCCGGCAGGAACGCCCCTTGAACTCGCAGTGGGCGTACGGACCGGCGACACCGGCCAACGCCGCTCTGTCATCGAGGTGCGCGACCATGGCCCCGGGATCTCCGAGGCCGAGGCCCCGCGGATCTTCGAGCGTTTTTACCGGGCGGACACCTCGCGGACCCGCGAAACAGGCGGCAGCGGCCTGGGTCTGGCCATCGTGGCGGCCATCGTGGGCTCCCACTCCGGCTACGTCCGGGTGGAACAGACCGACGGCGGCGGTGCCACCATGGTTGTCAGCCTTCCGTTCCAGGACGAGGCAGCTCACTTTGCAGACAGCAACCACGACGGCGGCGACGGCGGCGAGGTTGTCCACATATAGGCAGTGGTTGTAGCGCGGTTTTCCGCCCACTTCCTAGGCTCGACGTAGCGGTCCCAACACCCGGGGCCGTCCGCAGGCTTGAACAAGCGTGCGCACTGCGTCGAAGGGCAATAACCATGAGCATCATCTCTGTTGATACCGAGCTGCTCCAGCTCAAGTCAGCGAACGTCAAGGCCACGGTGGACCGCATCAGCGCGGACGTCCAGGCGATGAAGCGCGGGCTGGATGAACTGCAGGGCACCTGGCGCGGATCCGCTGCCACCAACTTCCAGGCGCTGATCACGGAGTGGAGCCTCACCCAAGGCAAAGTCGAGGCTTCCCTCGCCTCCATCAACCTTGCCCTCACCTCGGCGGCCGCCACGTACGCCCAGGCCGAGCAGGGCAATGCCCAGCGGTTTAGCTGAACCGGACAGATGATGTGTGCTGCCGACTCCTTGGGCCAACGTGTTTGGCGGATGTGCGGCCGGGCTGCACCGCCGGGCCGCGGCTTACGCTTCCGGTGTTCCCTGGTGAAAGCGCAGGCGCCACTGGGATCCATCGAGGACCCAGAGCGAACTGCGGAGCGAGGATCCCGCCCTTCCCTTGCTGCGGTAGGTCAACAGGACTGCCTCAGCTCCGACCCGATCGGCGCCGATCAGGTCCAGTTCAGCTCCGCCGCCGGGGTTTTCCTCGAGCGCCATCATCATTGAATCCCGCGTCCACAGCCGCCCTGACGTGCCGATCTCCGTGAACTCCGGGTGCAGCAGCACTCCTGTACGCCCGATGTCGGCGCGGGTGTCGGGGCGGAGCAGCTCCCGTTCCTGTGCCTCAACGATGGCCTCAGGGGCTGCCTCCGGCCCGGCCTGCGCGGCGAAGGGATCCGCCTCCAGCTCACTGAAAAGGTCAGGCTCGCTGAATAGGTCCGGCTGATTGCTGGGTCCCGGCGGGGTGAGGAGCTCCCGCCGCCCTGCCACCTTGAGGGAGGCGGCTGCGGAGGCTCCGCCCGCTGCATTGTCTGTTCCACCGCCGGCTCCCGTGCGCGGCCGGGAGGCCCCGTCCCCGCGCACGAAGCCCGGGCCTGACCGCACGGCAACGCCCTGCTGATAGGCGGTCGCGGCAGCCCTGGCGCGGTCGTCAGCGGCTTCGTTCAGGTCATGGCCGGCGTGACCCCGCACCCATTCAAAGCGGTACTTGCGTCCTGCAAGCGAATGGTCGATTTCGCGAAGGATCTCCACGTTCAGCACGGGTTTGCCGTCCGCCTTGCGCCAGCCCTTGCGCTTCCACCCCGGCATCCATTTGGTCACCGAGTTAATCACGTATTGGCTGTCGCACAGGATGTGCAGTTCCTCGTCCGGAAGGTGCGCCGTGCAGCGGAAAAGATCCAGCACAGCCATCAGCTCGCCCTGGTTGTTTGTCCCGTGCGGCCAGCCGCCCGCCCGCCAGCAGTCATCATTCACGTACCAGGCCCATCCGGCCGGACCGGGATTTCCTAAAGCCGAACCGTCGGCTGCTGCAGTAATCGTCACCGCACTATCCTGCCAGACCGGCCCGACATTGTGGTTCTCCGCAGCAGGAACCAGTCCAGTGGACACGGGTCCAGTACCCGCCTGGCGGGACTGCCGGCCGCCGTCCGCAGCCGTCCCTGCCGACGCGGCTTGGGCCCGCAACGCAAAAGTGCGGCCCCCTCGAATCGAGGGAGCCGCACTTAGTGTGTGCGTCAGGCGCGGTTGGACAGGTTAGAACCCGCCCATACCGCCCATCTCGTCGCCGCCACCCATGGCCGGAGCGTTCTTCTCCGGCTTGTCGGCCACTACGGCCTCGGTGGTGAGGAACAGGCCCGCGATGGAAGCGGCGTTCTGCAGAGCAGAGCGCGTTACCTTCACGGGGTCGTTGATGCCGGCAGCCAGCAGGTCAACGTACTGCCCGGTTGCGGCGTTCAGGCCGTGACCTGCAGGCAGGCCGCGGACCTTGTCCACAACAACGCCCGGCTCAAGGCCGGCGTTGAATGCGATCTGCTTCAGCGGTGCGTCGATGGCAACGCGGACGATGTTCGCGCCCGTTGCTTCGTCGCCTTCGAGCTGCAGGTTGGCGAATGCCTTGGCGCCAGCCTGGATGAGGGCTACGCCGCCACCGGCAACGATGCCTTCTTCAACAGCAGCCTTGGCGTTGCGGACAGCGTCCTCAATGCGGTGCTTGCGTTCCTTGAGCTCAACTTCGGTAGCGGCACCGGCCTTGATGACTGCAACGCCGCCGGCCAGCTTGGCCAGCCGTTCCTGCAGCTTCTCGCGGTCGTAGTCGGAATCGGAGTTCTCGATCTCGGCGCGGATCTGGGAAACGCGGCCGGCGATCTGGTCTGCGTCGCCTGCACCCTCGACGATGGTGGTCTCGTCCTTGGTGACAACAACCTTGCGTGCCTTGCCCAGGAGTTCAAGGCCGGCGGTCTCAAGCTTGAGGCCGACTTCCTCGGAGATGACCTGGCCACCGGTGAGGATGGCGATGTCCGCGAGCTGCGCCTTGCGGCGGTCGCCGAAGCCCGGAGCCTTGACGGCGACGGACTTGAAGGTGCCACGGATCTTGTTGACGATCAGGGTGGCCAGGGCCTCGCCCTCGATGTCTTCGGCAATGATCAGCAGCGGCTTGCTGGACTGCATGACCTTCTCGAGGACAGCAACCAGTTCCTTGACGTTGGAGATCTTGGAGTTGACGATCAGGATGTACGGATCCTCGAGGACCGTTTCCTGGCGCTCAGCGTCGGTGACGAAGTAAGCGGAGATGTAGCCCTTGTCGAAGCGCATGCCTTCGGTGAGCTCAAGCTCGAGGCCGAAGGTGTTGGACTCCTCGACGGTGATAACACCTTCCTTGCCAACCTTGTCCAGCGCTTCAGCGATCAGCGCGCCGATTTCGTCGTCACCGGCGGAGATCGATGCCGTAGCGGCGATCTCTTCCTTGGTTTCGATTTCCTTGGCGGAAGCGAGCAGCTCGATGGTGACGGCTTCAACAGCCTTCTCGATGCCGCGCTTCAGGGACAGCGGGTCAGCGCCGGCTGCGACGTTGCGCAGGCCTTCCTTGACCAGGGCCTGTGCCAGCACGGTTGCCGTGGTGGTGCCGTCGCCAGCGACGTCGTCCGTCTTCTTGGCAACTTCCTTGACCAGCTCGGCGCCGATCTTCTCGTAGGGATCGTCCAGCTCGATCTCCTTGGCGATGGAAACACCATCGTTGGTGATCGTGGGGGCGCCCCACTTCTTTTCGAGGACGACGTTGCGTCCACGCGGGCCGAGGGTGACCTTGACGGCGTCGGCGAGGATGTTCAGGCCCCGCTCAAGACCGCGGCGTGCCTCTTCATCAAATGCAATGATCTTGGCCATAACGGCAGTAGTCCTTTCGGGACAGTCGTTAAGAATGAACCTTCGCTGCGGTGCCCGCGACGGACGACCCTTCACCGTCGGCCTCTGTATGCCGCGCGGATGGGATCTCACCCCAGCAAGGTATTTCTTTCGCTCCTTGTCCTTCCCGCTTAGTCCACAACCGGCCGGAACCGGGCGTCGATTTAGCAGTCAGTCCGTGGGAGTGCTAAGTCAATAATTAGCACTCCCCCGGGGAGAGTGCAAGCAGAGACTGCGGGAAATGGCGCGCCTGCGGCCCGCGCTACGCTAGGAGCGATCAGCCGACGGCGCGGGCGGCAGTTTCGCTGCCGGTCATCCTGGCCTTGTTGTCCGCGGAATAAGTGAACACCATGTAGTTGGCCGAGGTTACGTCCCCGTTGGCGTCGAAGCCGATCCGGCCGGACTCGCCGTCGTAATCCGCAGGCTTTCCGGCCTTGATGGCGTCGGCGCATTCCTTGTAGTTTTTGCACACCGCGGCCGTGTCCTCCCCCGAGGCTGCGGCCGGCACTGTTCCGCCGGACTTCGCACTCCCGCCGGAGACGGCGATCAGCCGCGCAGCAATGGAGGATCCGGCGTCGTCCTGGGCCGCGGCCGCGGCGATGGCCGCCAGGTTCACCGCGTCGTAGGTTTCCGCGGCGAACGTCATGTCCTTGAGCCCGGGATCAACCGCCACGAGCTCGCCCTGGAAATGCGCAGTCGGGAAGACGCCCGGAAGGATCCCGCGGGCGCCGTCGAGGGCCTTTGACCCGAGGGCGGAGCCGTACTGGTTGATGGCGCCGTCGCTGAGGATGAGCTTGCTGCCGGCCAGACCTTTGTTGTTGAGTTCTGCAATGGCGCCCTGGGCTCCGGTGCGCGCCACCAGGACGACGGCGTCCGGGCCGGCGGCCTTGGCGGCCGCGGCCGCCTGTTGTGCCTGGCCAGGCGTGAATTCGGCATCGGCGACGGTGCCAAGGCCGGCCGCCTTGGCGGCCGCTGCAACGGCCACGGCGACATCCTTGCCGTAGCTGCCTTCCTCGTGGAGGACCGCTATGGTCCTGGCCCCGCCGTCCTTGGCCAGTTTGACCAGGACGGGAGCCTGGGCGACGTCGGCTGCTGCCGTGCGGAAGTAATACCCCCCGCTCCTGTACCGGGAGAGTCCGTGCGCGGCATTCGCCGGGGAAATGACAGCCACTTTGGCGCGGGCCAGGACATCAATCGCGCCAGGCGCGCGGCTTGAGTCGGTGGGACCAATGACCACATCGGCCTTCGCCGCCACGAGTTCCTTGGCCTGGGCCGTTGTATCCTCGCTGATTTTCTCCGGGAGCAGCTCCACCGGCCGCCCCTTGTGGCCCCCTGCGGCGTTGATCTCCTCGACGGCGAGCTTGGCCGCCGCGAGCTGCGCGGAGTTCAGGAATGACTGCTTTCCAGTGCTGTCCAGGATCAGGCCGATGCGCAGGGTCCCGTCACCGCCGGCATCGACCGTGGCGACACGGGCGTTTCCGGTCTGGCCAGAGCAGCCAGCCAGCACCAGCGCCGCGCCCGCGGCAAGCACCACAGCGGCGAACCGCAGCCTCGCACTACCGGAGCGGACGGGGATCGTTGCGCCATGCACCGCCGCGGAAGCAAGCATCAGACCGGCCGGACGTTCTCTGCCTGGGGACCCTTTTCGCCTTCGCCTACTTCGAACTGCACCCGCTGCCCTTCGTCCAGGGCCCGGTAGCCCTCGCCCTCGATGGCCGACCAGTGGACGAAGACGTCGTCGCCGGAGCCGTCAACGGTGATGAAGCCATAGCCTTTTTCGGCGTTGAACCATTTGACGGTTCCCAATGCCATGTTGCCCACACTTTCCGGTTGCTTCTGTTCGGTCCACGTCACTGTGCACCGTCGGGACGGTCCGCGCGTTGCGGCGCGGCATCCGGAATCACTCTAGCTATTGCCGTTGCCGGGCGCAGGGCCGCGGCCTGCGAGCCCCCAATAGTTATTCAGGCGTAACCGAATTCCGCTACTGGAAGCCGGGCCCGAGGACCACCACAACAGGCTGCTGGAATTCGGCGGAGTCAACGAGCGAGGTGATGTTGAGGAGTTCCCCCAAGGCCTCTGCGTTGGCTTTTTGCTCAGCTCCGTTGTAGTAGATCACGGAGGACTGTTGCGGCATTCCGCCCCAGTTGCCCACCGGTCCCAGTGTCCAGCCATCCGCCGAAACAGTGCTGCTCACGCGGCCCGCAAGCCCCGCAGTCGCGGTCCCGTTGTAGACCGCCACGGGCTGGGACTTGTCAACAACCGGTGCATCGTCCTCGGGAGCGGTGGACTGAGCGCCGGTGGTGGGGAGCGCTTCACTGGCGGAGGGAGTCGTAGTTGGATCCGCGCTGGGCTCGGCGCCCTGGGATGCTGTCTGCGACGCTTCAGCGGAGGAGGAAGCGGAGGGGCTTTCCTGGGCGGACCCTGCCGCCATGAGCGGGGTCCCGGTGGGGACGAATCCCAGTTTGGGCAGGAACAGGAAGGCAACCAGACCGATAGCGAGAGCCACGACGCCGACAGCCAGAATGGGTCCCAGCCGGCGCCGGGGAGCATCGGAAGCGACCCGGTGGACACCCTGTCGTGAGGAGGTCTCCGGGACCTTGTCGAATTCATCCCGAGCGTATTTGGTCATGGTAAAACGATGTCCTTGCTGGTACTTGCTGATTTCTCAGCCCTGACTCTTACGCGTCTGAGCCCAAACGGCGCGCCGTGCGTGCCCGTTGGCGTGACGTACGTAGTCTACGCAATCTCTTCACGAGCATGGGGTCGTGGGCGAGGGCGTCCTCGGTATCAATCAGCGTGTTGAGGATCTGGTAATAGTGGGTGGCGGAGAGGTCGAACAGCTCCCGGATGGCTTGCTCCTTTGCCCCGGCATACTTCCACCACTGCCGCTCGAGCCCCAGCATTTGCTGGTCCCGCTCACTCAGCCGTGAGCCCGGCTGCGGGGCGGGCAGGAGGTCCAGGGTCACCGCGGTTTGGCTGCCGGTGTCCGCAAGTGACAGATCATCGCGCGCTGGTTCGGCCACGGCAAACTCCTTCACTTGATCCGGTTAAAGTCTCTTTCCATGGTACGGGCGAATAACACGCCTGTCATTTACGCTGTGTGACGTGGCGAAGGGGAGGCCGAGCACTGCGAGAATGGACTCGTGTTTGATTCTGAAGCCTTGTTCGAGCTGGAGCCTGCCGTCGAGGGTGCTGACTTCGCCGAGATGGCGCGGATGCCGTTGGCGGAACTGGTGGCTCCCGACTGGGCCGCGGCGCTTGCCCCCGTCGAAGCGGAACTGCGCAGCGTCCTGAGGTTCCTGGCAGCTGAAGTGGCGGCCGGGCACCCGGTGCTTCCGGCGCCGTCGAACGTCCTGCGTGCCTTTCGGCGACCGCTGGCTGAGGTCAGGGTGCTCATCGTGGGCCAGGATCCGTACCCGACCCCTGGCCACCCCATCGGGCTGTCCTTCGCAGTGGACGGGCACACCCGGCCCATTCCTCGCAGCCTGGCGAATATCTACAAGGAACTTGAAGCCGACCTGGGCCTGCCGGCCCGGATACACGGTGACCTGTCGCGCTGGGCGGAGCAGGGGGTCCTCCTGCTGAACCGGGTCCTTACGGTCCGTGCGGGTGCGGCGGGGTCCCACCGCGGCAAAGGGTGGGAGGCCATCACGACGGCGGCCATTGCCGCCGTTGCCGGACGGCGCTCCGCCGACGGCAGCCCTGTGCCCTTAGTGGCCGTCCTGTGGGGCAAGGATGCCGAGACCGTCCGGCCCCTGCTGGGGAACGCACCCGTGCTGGCCAGCGCCCATCCCAGCCCGTTGTCAGCCTCGCGGGGATTCTTCGGTTCCCGGCCGTTCAGCCAAGCCAACGAAACGCTCCGGTCGTTGGGTTCGGAGCCGGTGGACTGGGAGCTTCCCCCAGTTACTTAGCCTAGGCTTACTTACATGACTTCACTGCCCGCAACCACTTCAGCCAGCCGAAAATCGCGTCCCCAGACGAATCTCACGGTCCTCAGGCGCGAGGAACTCTCGCCCCACATGGTGCGGATCGTGGCCGGCGGCGAGGGCTTCTCCAGCTACGTGAACAACGATTACGTCGACCGTTACGTGAAGATCGCCTTCCCCCAGCCCGACGTCGAATACCCGCTCCCCCTGGACCTCTGGGCGGTCCGGGAGTCCATGCCGCGTGAACAGTGGCCGCACACCCGGACGTACACGGTGCGCTGGGTTGATGAAGAAAACCGTGAGCTGGCCATCGACTTTGTGATCCACGGCGACGAGGGGCTGGCGGGGCCCTGGGCGGCCAAAGCCCAGCCCGGCGACAGCCTGGTGTTCACCGGGCCGGGCGGTGGCTACAACCCCGACCCTGCTGCCGACTGGCACCTCTTCGCCGGTGACGAGGCCGCCCTCCCTGCGATTACCGCCGCCATCGAGTCGTTGCCGCCGGAGGCCCGTGGCCAGGCGTTCCTGGAGGTGGACAGCGACGCCGAGATCCAGCCGGTAGCGGCACCGGCCGGGCTGCAGATCCGGTGGCTGCCGCGTAACGGCGTCCCTGCCGGAAGCAGCGAACTTCTGGTCAACGCCGTACGGGATGCCGAGTGGCCTGGCGGCCGGGTGCAGGTATTCGCCCACGGCGAGCGCGGCTACATGAAGTCCCTCCGGGAGGTCCTCTTCCGTGAGCGGGGCCTGGAACGCGGGCAGGTATCGCTTTCCGGGTACTGGGCCTGCGGACGGGTGGAGGACGACTTCCAGGCTGAAAAGAAGCTCCCCATCGGCCAGATCTAGCGGACCGATCCAGCGGACCGCGGGCGGGAACTGATCCGGAGGCGGAGGCTGTGCCCGGCTAGCGGCGGCGGGCGCGGCGGCGTTCGTTGCTGGCCAGGCTGCGGGTCAGCGGACGGGCCAGGGTATCGCCCAGAACGATCCCGGCGGCGACGCCGAGAACGATCGCCCCCGCGTTCAGCATGCCCCCGGCGCCCAGCAGGATATCCGACTCTTCGATCGTCAATACATACATGGACCGGAATATGGTGAGTCCCGGCAACAGGATCAGTGCGGCGGGGACGGCAACCACCAACTGCGGGGCGCCCATCCGGAGTGCCACCACCCGGCCGAGCAAGCCGATGACGACGGCGGCCAGGGCCGGCGAAAAGCGCGGCCCGATTCCCAGTGCCTCACCACCGATGAGGACCAGATAGCCGATGACACCCACGGCCGCCGTGGGGAGGAGAAGCTTCCAGGTTGTCTGTTCGGTGATCCCGATGGCGACGACGGCGATGGCAACGAAGGCCCCAATTGCCCACCACGGGTACGCCGGAGGGAAGGTTTTGGTGACGTCGATTGGCTCCATGCCGGTCTTTGCGACCACCACGAAGCCGACGGCGATGCCGGTCACGAGGGCGCCGAAGGTCAGGATGGTTGACAGGAAACGTCCGGCCGCAGTGACCGGGAATCCGTTGATGGCGTCCTGTACCGACGAGACGAGCCTTCCGGTCGGAAGCAGCAGCAGGATGCCGCCGACCACCACGATCTCGGGGGCGATCTGTATCCCCACCGGGCTGCCGAACCGCGACAAGAGCAGGGCGATGAAGGTGACCAGGAACGCGCACGAGGCGGTAATAAAGAAGTCCGGTGTGCGCCAGCGGCTCAGTCGCCGGGCCAAGAGGCTGACCAGCAGGTTGGACACGAAGGCAACCGCGGAGGCTCCGAGCCCGCCACCGAGCACACCGACGAAGACGGCGGCGAACACTGCAAACGCGACCGTAACCATCCAGCGTGGGAATGGCTTGGAGCTCCGGACGATTTCGTCCAGCCGGCGCACTGCCTCGTCGCGGCCGACACCGCCGGCCACAATCTCCGTGACCAACTGGTGCACCTGGGCCAGGCCCGCGTAGTTGTTGGTCCAGGACCGTACCACCCGCAGCAGGGTGATGGGTGTCTGGTCCTTGGGGGCGTAGTTGATGGCCACCGACTGGTTGGTGATGTCCACTTCGATGTGCTTCAGGCCCAGGGCGGCTGTGATAGCGATGATGCTGGTCTCCACTTCCAGGGCACCAGCACCGTACCGGAACATGGACTCGGCCAGGTGGAGCGCGAAGTCGATGGTCTTGCGCGCGGACGTGTCCACTCCCCCCACCTGGATCATGGGGTTGGCGTACGGGCTGCCCGCAAGCCTGTCCACGATGCTCATGGGGGCCGTGGGCGGGTTCTCACCCTGTACCAGCCTGCGCAGCATGCGCTTGGCCGCGGCGTTCTGTTGTACCTGGGACGCGGTGAGTGGTTCGGTCGGGGGCAGCTCCCCCGTGGGCGGCCTGCGGCGACCGTCCGGTGCTTTGGTCATTGCGGCCTCCTCAAGGGCATCACACGGGTTTAGTAGAACTGCTGGCCTGTTCGACGGGTGTACAGCTGGCGCGCGACGCGTTCGCCGGCGGCCAGCCAGGCCTTGTATTTCAGCGGACTGATCACCTGGTCGTAGCATCCCACGAAGTCGGTGACCGTCTTGCTGAAACTCGTCTTGAACAGCCCCAGCCCGTGGAACGGGTTGGAGGTGTCCTTGAGTTTGTCGCTTGGCGGCGTTCCGCAAAAGTCGTATTCCGTGCAGCCGAGTTCCTTGACCTGGTTGATCGCCGTCCATTGGACCAGATGGGAGTCGCCGTACTGGCTGCGCTTCTGCAGCGAACCGCCGTCCTTGTACGTCCCCTTCCGGCCGTAGTTGATCACGAAGGCGCCCACTGAGGGAACCCCGTTCTCGTAGACGAACAGCAGCCGGCCCTGGCCGCGCTCAATGAAGTTGGTCCAGAACTTCTGGTAGTACCCGTATTCCCGGACCCTGACCTGCGACTTCGCTTCCACCGTGGTGGTCATGAGGGCGTACATGGCCCGGAAGTTCTCCTCGGTGGCCTCCGCGTTGCGGACTTCCACACCCTCCCGGATGGCCCGGCGGACGGCGTTGCGCCCCCTGGAATGCAGGTTTCGCAGCAGCTGGTTCTCCTCCGGCGCGATATCGAGCAGCGCGGTGGAGTCGTTGGGCTGCAGGTTGTGGGTCTTGACCAGGCCCGCGCCCTCGATCACCCGTTTGGCATCCTCGGAGAGGATGATGTCAGGCTCGATCTTGATGGCGAAGACGCCGAGCCTTGCCCGCTTAACGAACTCGGCGTTTGCGGCGGCGATTCCCGGGATGTCCTCCACGGTTGCCACGTCCGGCCCCTTGATGAGGTACCAAAGCTTGCCGAGGACCGGGAAGGACTTCTCCAGCACCAGGTTGTAGCTCGTGTAGTCGGCCGTTTCGTAGACCAGGTGGAGGGGCTTCCAGCCGAAGTGCTGCTTGACCTCGGCAAAAGCCTCGGACTGCAGCAGGTTTCCGCCGTTCGGGTTCGCAGTGACGTGGGTGTCCCAGTTGGCGACCTCCTCGGCGGAGGCAAAGCGGGCGGTGAATTCTCGCAAGTGCGCGGTGTCCAATCTTTGCAGGCAGGGCTTCGGCTGCATGCCGGGCATGCAATCCATAAGTCTATCGGCCCTGCCTCGGAAGACACTGACCGGCACCCTCCCCCACGGCCGCGGACTCAGAGCCGGATCTGCTCCATGGACTCGAGCCGTAACGCCATGGGCTCCTTGCCCCGGGATCGCTGGCTCTTGACGAGCCGGTCCGCGTTCTCCAGCCGGGAAAGGCTCAGCCCGGTCAGCTCGGCGATCTGCCGCACCGGGACCTGAAAGGTGCGGAACGGACCAAGCGGCGGTGGTTCGTCCGCCAGGAGCCGTTCCCGGACAGCCTTCTTGAGCTCCACTTTCCCCAGCAGCGGCGACTGGTCCAGGAGGAATCCCGCGGCAGCAAGTTTTCCGTCCATGGTCCAGGCAGCGACTTTCCAGAACTTCCTGGGAATCTGGACGCCCCGGTAGGGCAAGTCGTCCTCCTCCAGGACGGGACCGGTGAAGACGCTGAGCTTGGCGTCGTTGAGGTCGGCATGGTTGAGCACATGGTCCTCCAGCCCGACCCACAGTTCCTTGCCCTGGTTGAAGTCGTCAACCTGGGGTGCGGCGTTGGTGAAGGCGAAGGTGTCCTGGTTGGCTGCCTTGGCCGTGGCCGTGTCGCCCCAGACGGGATCCAGCCGCCGCACGAGATGCCCGCGGTCGAAAGCGTTGTTCTTGTACACCTCCGGCCCTGCCTGCTGCTCCTTCGGAACCCGGGAATCAAAATGCCAGGTTCCTTCGCGGGCCAGCGGCACCAGCTCGCGTCCGTTGATGTTCACCCCGACGACGGCGGCCAGTTTGCGAGCGGCACGCAGCCGGACCGAAAAGTGGATGTAGTCAAGCAGAACCGTTGCTGCCGGCGGGCTGGGCAGCTCAAGGCGTGCCCGTAAGAAGTCCCGGTCATATCCCCCAGTCATAGCTCCATAGTGGCACTGACCCCTGACTGTGAACAGAGTCGGTGAACAGAGCGGGTGGAGCGGGAAACCCAGTGCCCGCGTGCCCGGTGCCGGTCCGGCGCTTGACGCGGCACTCCGGACTGGCAAGGGTTGAAGGATGCAGGCTCACCACGAACAGTCCATGGCCGGTCCCGGCGCGTCCGTCCGCGGGTCCGGGGCCGGCTTCGAAAGCCACAGCTCCGGCGTTCAGGTGCTCGGACTGGCGGTGTTCCTGGCTGCTTCCGCACTGGTCTCCTGGCTGGGTGCCATCGCCACGCTGAACAATGTTAACGGCTGGTACGTCGCCGCGGACAAGGCCCCGTGGTCACCGCCCAACTGGGTGTTCGGCCCGGTCTGGACGCTGCTCTATGTCGCCATGGCAGTGGCTGCATGGCTCGTCTGGCGCCGCCGTGCTGAACGCACCAGACCTGCGTTGGTTGCCTACGGGATCCAGCTGCTGCTGAACCTGGTGTGGACGCCGGTGTTCTTTGGCCTCTATCCGGTGATGGGCACGCCGGCGCTCTGGCTGGGCTTCGCCGTCATCATCGCCCTGATAATCGCCGTGACCGTAACCGTCCTGTTCTTCGGCCCCATCAGCCGTGCCGCCGGCCTCCTGCTGTTGCCCTACGTCTCCTGGCTGGTGTTCGCCGCCAGCCTGAACTTGTGGGCCGCACTGCACAACTGAGTCAGCACTCCACGACGTTGACGGCGAGGCCGCCCATGGCGGTTTCTTTGTATTTGGAGCTCATGTCCTTGCCGGTTTCGCGCATGGTGACGATGACTTCGTCGAGGGAGACCCGGTGTGTGCCGTCGCCCCAGAGCGCCATTTTGGCGGCGTTGATGGCCTTCGCCGCGGCGATGGCGTTGCGCTCGATACAGGGGATCTGCACGAGCCCGCCGATCGGGTCGCAGGTCAGGCCCAGGTTGTGTTCCATCGCGATCTCCGCGGCGTTCTCCACCTGCTGCGGGGTCCCGCCCATG